>JALHNN010000218.1 GCA_022843505.1 Sulfuritalea sp. | reverse complement strand
TGGCGCGGCGCATGGGCAAGCCGCGGGTGATCGCCGAAACCGGCGCCGGCCAGCACGGCGTGGCCACGGCGACCGTCGCCGCGCGCTACGGCATGGAATGCGTGGTCTATATGGGATCGGAAGACGTCAGGCGCCAGGCGGCCAACGTCTATCGCATGAAACTGCTCGGCGCCACCGTGGTGCCGGTCGAGTCGGGTTCGAAGACGCTCAAGGACGCGTTGAACGAAGCCATGCGCGACTGGGTGACCAACGTCGGCAACACCTTCTACATCATCGGCACCGTGGCGGGCCCGCACCCCTACCCGATGATGGTTCGCGATTTCCAGGCCGTGATCGGCGAGGAATGCAAGGTCCAGATGCCGGAACTCACCGGGCGCCAGCCCGACGCCGTGATCGCCTGCGTCGGTGGCGGCTCCAATGCCATGGGGATCTTCTACCCCTATATCCCGGTCGCCGGAGTCAAGCTGATCGGTGTCGAGGCATCGGGTTACGGGCTGGACAGCGGCAAGCACTCGGCTTCGCTGACGGCCGGCCGCGCCGGCGTGCTGCACGGCAACCGCACCTACCTGCTGCAGGACGAGGACGGCCAGGTGATCGAGACCCACTCGATCTCCGCCGGCCTCGATTACCCCGGTGTCGGCCCCGAGCATGCCTGGCTCAAGGATTGCGGGCGCGCCGAGTATGCGACCATCACCGATGCCGAAGCGCTGCAGGCTTTCCACGACCTGTGCCATTTCGAAGGCATCATTCCGGCGCTGGAGTCGAGCCACGCGCTGGCCCACGCCGCCAAGCTGGCGCCGACGCTGCCGACCGACAAGATCCTGCTGGTGAATCTTTCGGGGCGCGGCGACAAGGACATGCATACCGTGGCCGAGAAATCCGGCATCACGTTCTGACCCCATGTCACGCATCGCCGACACCTTCAGGAACCTAGCCGCCCGGGGCCGTACGGCCCTGATTCCGTTCATCACGGCCGGTGATCCGCACCCGGACCAGACCCTGCCCCTGATGCAGGCCCTGGTGGCGGGCGGCGCCGATATCATCGAGCTCGGCGTGCCGTTTTCCGACCCCATGGCCGATGGCCCCACCATCCAGCGCGCATCGGAGCGCGCACTTGCCCACGGCATGAGTCTGCGTCGCGTGCTTGCCCTGGTTCGCGAATTCCGCGCGACGAACGCACTCACGCCCGTGGTATTGATGGGCTATGCCAATCCCGTCGAAGCCTACGGCATCGACGCCTTTGCACGGGATGCCTCGGCGGCCGGTGTCGATGGTGTTCTGGTCGTCGACTATCCGCCGGAGGAGTGCGCCGGCTTCTCCGCGGCGATGAAGTCCGCCGGGATCGATCCGATCTTCCTGCTGGCGCCGACCTCGAGCGAAAAGCGTTTCGCCGAAGTCGCCCGCATGGGCAGCGGCTACATCTATTACGTGTCGTTGAAGGGTGTCACCGGCTCGGCCAAGCTCGACCTCGACGAGGTGGCGGGGCGCATTCCGCTGATCCGCGCAAAGGTCGGCATGCCGGTCGGCGTCGGCTTCGGCATCCGCGACGGCGCGGCGGCGGCGCGCATCGGGGCCGTTGCCGATGCCGTGGTGATCGGCAGCCGCATCATCGAGGAAATCGAAAGCGCGCCGGCGGGCGAGGCCCCGGCGCGGGTCAGGGAATTCGTTTCCGGCATACGCGCGGCGCTCGACGCCGCCGGCAAAGGAGTCGTCGCATGAGCTGGCTACAGAAACTGCTGCCGCCTAAGATCAAGCGTTCCGAAGGCGTGCGCAAGTCGATTCCCGAGGGACTTTGGGCGAAATGTCCCGCCTGCGAGGCCGTGCTCTACAGTACGGATCTGGACAACAACCAGAACGTCTGCCCGAAATGCGGACATCATCTCCGGATCCGCGCCCGCGTCCGCCTTGACGCGCTGCTCGATGCGGAGGGGCGCTTCGAGATCGGCAGCGAGGTGCTGCCTACCGATCCGCTGAAATTCAAGGACAGCAAGCGCTACGTCGACCGCCTGGTGGCCGCCAACGACGAAACCGGCGAAGCCGACGCCATGGTGGTGATGCAGGGCGCGATCAAGACCGTGCCGGTGGTGGTCGCCTGCTTCGAGTTCGAATTCCTCGGCGGTTCGATGGGGGCCGTGGTCGGTGAACGTTTCGTGCGCGGCGTCAAGGCCGCGATCGAAGCCCAGGCGCCCTTCATCTGCATCACCGCCTCGGGCGGTGCGCGCATGCAGGAGGGCCTGTTCTCGCTGATGCAGATGGCCAAGACCACGGCTGCGGTAACCCAGTTGGGCCACCATCAGCTGCCCTTCATCTCCCTACTCACCGACCCGACGATGGGTGGTGTTTCGGCGTCGTTCGCCTTCGTCGGCGATGTCGTGATCGCCGAACCGGGCGCGCTGATCGGCTTTGCGGGGCCGCGCGTGATCGAGCAGACGGTGCGTGAAACGCTGCCGGAAGGTTTCCAGCGCGCCGAGTTCCTGCTGGAGAAGGGGGCCATCGACATGATCGTCGATCGCCGCGAACTGCGCGACAGGCTGGCTGCGCTGCTGACCCTGCTGCAACGCGTTCCGGCAGTTTGATGGCGGCCTTGCCGCGCGATCTCGGCGGCTGGCTGGCGCACCTCGAAGCGCTGCATCCGCGCGGCAGCGCCGGCATCGAACTCGGTCTCGACCGGGTTGCGCAACTCAAGCGGCGTCTCGGCCAGACGGAATTCTGCCCCGTGCTGCTGGTTGGCGGCACCAACGGCAAAGGGTCGACCTGCGCCATGCTCGAGCAGATACTGCTCGCGGCCGGATACCGCGTCGGGCTCTACACTTCGCCGCATCTGCTGGCCTACAACGAGCGCGTGCGCCTCGATGGTCGGGCCGTGGGGGACGCAGCGCTCTGTGCGGCCTTCGCCCGCGTCGAGGCGGCGCGCGGCGATACGGCGCTGACCTATTTCGAGTTCGGCACCCTGGCGGCCTGGGAGGTCTTCGCCGCTGCCGCGCCGGATGCCATCATCCTGGAAGTCGGCCTCGGCGGCCGGCTCGATGCCACCAACATCTATCAACCGGCTTGCAGCATTGTCACCGGGGTGGACCTCGATCACATGGAATTCCTCGGCCCGGACCGCGAGGCCATCGGACGCGAGAAGGCCGGAATATTTCGCGCCGGCACCCCCGCCATCTGCGGGGATTCCCGTCCGCCGCGCAGTCTGATCGACCATGCCGCGGAGGTCGGTGCCGGCCTGCAACAGATCGGCATCGACTTCGGCTACCAGAGGCAGGATGGGCAGTGGCTGTACTGGAAGGGCGCGCATCGCCGTGGCGGGCTTGCCTTTCCGGCCTTGCGCGGCGGGCAACAGCTGGGCAACGCCGCGTGCGTCCTTGCGGCGCTGGACAACCTGCGGGATCGCCTGCCGGTCGCGATGCAGGACATCCGTCGCGGTCTCGGTGTTGTCGAACTGGCCGGTCGCTTCCAGGTGCTGCCCGGCCGCCCGGTCGTGGTACTCGACGTGGCGCACAACCCGCAGGCGGCGCGGGTGCTGGCGTCGAACCTTGGCGACATGGGATTTCACCGCAATACGTATGCGGTGTTCGGCATGCTCGGCGACAAGGATGTCGATGGCGTGATCGAGGCCTTGCGCGGGCGGGTCACGCACTGGTTGCCGAGCGCGCTCGAGGGCCGCCGTGGTTCCAGCGCCGACTTCCTCTCTCACCGGTTGCGGGCTCTCGGCCTCTCCGTGGCGAAGGAGTTCGCATCGCCCGAGGCGGCGATCGCCTGGGCGCAGGAGAACGCGGGTCAAGATGATAGAATTCTCGCCTTCGGATCCTTCCTCACCGTAGCTGCGGCCCTGCGTTCGCTGGGCCGGACCGCGTAAACACGATGGCGGAACAAGACACCTCGGCTGATGCCGACCTGCAGTTGAAAAAGCGCGCTCGCCGTCGCCTGGTTGGTGCCATCGCACTGGCCCTGCTGGCGGTGATAGTCCTGCCGATGGTGATGGATCGCGAACCCCGGCCGGTTGGCCAGGACATCCAGGTTCGCATTCCAAGCCAGGATGCGGGCAGCCTGACGGCCAGGGTGATGCCGGGCAAGGCACCACCCTCTCCCCTGCCTGCCCCGGAACCGAAGCCCGTGGCCGAACCGGTGCCGGTAGTGGAGGCGCAAGCCAATCAGGCGGCGGCCACGGCAGAGACCAAGGCACCGGCGGTTCAAGCCGCCGCCAAGCCTGCCGACAAACCGGCCGCGAAAGCGGCGGAAGTCAAGGCTCCTGCCGCCAAGCCCGCGGACAAGCCCGCCCCGGTCGCCAAGGCCGTCGAAAAGCCAGTCCCGGAAGCGAAGCCGGCAGCCCAAGCCAACGGCCAATGGGTAGTGCAACTCGGCGCCTACAAGGAGGCAGGCAACGTGAAACTCCTGCTGGCGAAGCTGAAGGGAGTGAATGTCCCGGCCTATACGGAAAGCTATGATTCGCCCCAGGGTGCCCGCACACGCGTGCGCGCCGGGCCTTTCCCCAGCCAGGAGGCGGCAGAAAAGGCACGTTCGCGGATCAAGATCATCGGCGTGGATGGGCCGGTAGCGCCAAAGTAGAGCATGACCGTTTTCGATTACGTGGTACTGGCGGTGCTTGCCGTCTCGGTACTGCTGGGTTTGTGGCGCGGCGTGGTAGGCGAGATCCTGGCGCTGCTTGCCTGGGTGGTAGCGTTTCTTGTGGCTCGCGCCGAGGCGGCCGAAGTGGCAAACTGGCTGCCGGCGCAGATTGGTGATCCGGCCTTGCGCCTTGCGGCGGCGTATGCGGTCGTGGTCGTTGCTGTGCTGCTGGGGTTTGCACTGGTGCGCCTGTTGCTCAAACTGTTGCTCCGGGCGGCGGGGCTGGGTTTGCTTGATCGCCTGCTGGGGGGCGCATTCGGGGCCTTTCGCGGGGTGCTGGTGGTGCTGGTTGCGGTACTGGTGGCGGGCATGACACCATTGCCAAAGATGGAGTGGTGGCGCGAGGCGGCTCTCTCGCCGCCGCTCGAAACGGCGGTGCTGGCGGCCAATCACTGGCTGCCGGCGGATGCGGCAAAGCGGATTCGGTATCGATAAAGAAAGATGACCATCCCCTTCCCCGTCACCGGGGAAGGGGCGATAATTGTTCGCGGGCGCTGCCCGCTCAAATCTGGCCGCTGCTCCTTTGAGTGGCCCTGCGGAGAAGGACCATGTGCGGAATTCTGGGGGTGGTGGCAACCACACCGGTGAACCAGTTGCTCTACGATGGACTGCAGGTGCTGCAGCATCGCGGGCAGGATGCCGCCGGCGTGGCCACTGCCGAGGGCGGCCGCTTCCACATGCACAAGGGCTCAGGCCTGGTGCGCGACGTCTTCCGCACGCGCAACATGCGCAGCCTGGTAGGCAACTGGGGTATCGCCCACTGCCGTTATCCCACCGCCG
>JALHNN010000217.1 GCA_022843505.1 Sulfuritalea sp. | reverse complement strand
AGAGATCGCCTTCGGCTACGCGAAAGGCGGTGACGTCGGCAGTCAGTTCGTCCCCGGCGATAGTCCGTTGGCGCCGAGCCGGCCTTTGCCGCAACTCCTTGGCTGGACCTCTTCTACGCTGCGCGATGATTTCGACAAAATCGATACGCCCGGGAACATAGATGCGGTGCGAAGTCAGGCAGCGGAGAACACCGGCGTCATTCGTGATGGCCAGTCCCGCCAGCATGTAACACCGGGACAAGGTGTGGGTAATGACCTCGCGGCACGAATCCGTGCAACGGAAAGCGGGGCCGCTACGACGATCGACTCGCACAAACGAGAAGTCTCCCAGGAACAAGGCGCCCTGAGCGAGAACTACAACGCGACGGTACAAGTCGACAAGGTAAGCCCGAATCACAGCGGGAACAAAGCAGTTTTGGACACCGTTGGCGCACAGAATGATAACCGCGCCAAGCTGGGTACACCTTCGGAAAGGCCGAGCATCGGCGAGTGGCATCTCGACAAAGACGGAGTCCCGGTCGCTGGACCGACGTCGGAGTCACGGGAAGCAGCGGCATCACCCAATAAGCCTGATCGGCCTACGAGTCCCTGAAAAGCCGATCGTTCGGCCAACCAAAAGGCGAACGATCGGACGGCAGCAGGTACACCTGACCTTCAGTCGTCGGCCGCACCAATCTCCAAGCTGCCAAGACCATTGCTGGTCATGTAGCCGGGCGCGCGATCGCAATACCGACTCGCCGGGTTCTTGGTCACCATGGGATTGCCGTGCAGCCAACCATCAAAATCCGGGTCAATTCGGCGATCCGCCTCCGCGCACTCGTCATCCGACAACAACGGCATCGACACAGCGGCGCGAATCGTGATCACCAGATTCGCAAACCAGTCGGTCAGGTATTGGGGGAGAGATTTTGGTTCGAAACTCACAACACACTCACAATAGAAGCAACATCACAATGATACGCTTGTCATTTTGCAGGTCAACGCTAAGGAACAATTGGCCGGGGAGTATTCCATGTTTGGCCGACGAATCTTGCAGTTTGACCGGCTCCCAGGCGGATTGATCTTCATCTGCCAACTCCTCGGCCTTATGTAGACACCAACATAACGGCGAACCACTACCGGCCCAGTCTGGATCGGCGAATAAGTGCTCCTCGACCTTTGCTGCCATACGAATCGCAAACCTGATCAGTCGGCAATGCGTCGATTTGCTGCAGTTCCATCCGAAAGCGCTGGGCTTCAAGCGTAACGGAAGAATCCTCGAGCAAAGGCCGAATCCAGCGCTATTGATAGTTGCGCTGGCCAACGATCCTCATTCGAGCCGATCCGGCTCGCGCCTTAGACAGGCCTGAACATGCGTATCACCGTCGGTTCGCCGCCGGCGGTGACAAGCTCAAAGTCATTGCGTGAATCTCGTGTTCCTACACGCGCCAACGGGCGAGTAACGGCGAGCTCGAACCCAGCCGGGTCAAGCCAAGCCGTCCCGTCACCCCGTCTCACCGGTATAACGGCGTAGCTGCCGCGCGCGCCGGTAGTACCGGTGAGGGCCGCGCGCATTTGGAACGCGGCGCCAGCAGCGCCCTCGGCGCGAGGCAAAGATGCCTGCCAACGCAGGAAGAGCTGTGGGTCGATCCGGTCCTCGCTCTTGGGGTCATCCTGTTCATCGTCCAGCCACGCGTCGAACTCCCGCCGCCTCGCGCTGGCCGCCTCCCGGGTATGAGCCAAACCTTGAGCGAGGCAGAAGGCCACGAATGGGTCGTGGGTGCCCCAACGCAGCAGCTCGCGCGACCAGAACCCGATCCAGGGTAGGCCCGTAGTTTCTTTCCAAGCCGCCAGACTCGGCACCGTCATCACATCTTCTGTACCGTCGGACCAAGCATCCGCGACGACGGCGCCGATGGCCACACCTAGGCGGAATTCCAGATTGTCAGCGACGAAGCGTTGCCACGACCGAAGGTCCTCTGGGGATGGGCCAGCTGCATCGGGCTCATTCATCCACCACCCCAGGACATCAGACCACCGCTCCAGGATCGCCTCGTCAGTATCCGTGCGGCGGACTCGAAAGCCGAAGCCACGGTCCCCAGAGACCAGGTCGCCCAGCGCCTCAAATAGATCGATCCTCGTCGCCGGGTCGGCCGAGCCGTAGTTGTCCGCTGCGACCAACAGATCCCGCATTCGTCGCGCTATGGCCTCGAAGCGCCGTCCTACTGCCGGCGGAAGACCGTACTGATAGAGGCGACGGCGCTCGTCTACGTCCGGATAGATGTGTTCGATGATGCCCGCACCTCGGCGCACAAAGGCTTGTTCAAGCCATGCTTCCTGCGCGGTCGCGACGGCGGTGAAGGTGGTTCGCCAAAGTGCCGCGAGCTGCGTCTCGGCGCGGGCGCGTGTCATGGCGGCCCCATCGATGCGGGCAATCTCTTCGAGTGATGTGAGGAGGATTGCATCCAGTTCGTCCATGGCGTCGGCCAACCTCGCCGCCCCGTCGCTTGCGCCGGTGCCAGTGTCCGCGCTGACGACAGTAGGCGCCGTCCTCTCGAGCCAATCATGGAAAGCGTCTGGAGCCACGCCGAGGAGTCGGTCAGCGCGCACCCAGATGCGGTTGAGGAGCAGCGCGAGCGGGCCGGGCACATCGTCAGCGTCCCGTTCCTCGATCACCAGTGAGGCACGCAGCCGGTCATAGTCCTCCGCTAAGTCCGCGCGCTGTCGGCGCTGGATCGCCCTCCCCGCGGCCGCTGTGGTGGAAATCTGGGCCGGGAGGGCGACAAGCGTCATGCCTTCGATGCCGTGGGCCGCGCCGGGACGCCCAGCGCGTCCGGCGAGGTTCCGAAACTCCGCCGTGGTGAGCGGCGTAATCACTTGCTGCTCCTCGACCGGATCCCAGGAACGACGCTTGAGTGACGTCAGGAAGATGAGATCGAACGGTAGATTGACACCTTCGGTGAGCGTCGCCGTTGCGACCGTGATCGGGCAGATCTTGCGATCGATGAGATCGACCATGAGACGGCGCAGGCGCTGGGGCATCTGCCCATGGCTTGTGGCGATCCCGCGATCGAGCAGGAAGAGCTCGAAGGATTCGGCGCCGCAATAGTCCAGACAGGCCGCCCGAGCCTCGTCGAACCGCGCCCCGAGCGGACCTTCGGGCGGCCGAAAGCCCGACGCGTCTTGCCAGTCCGCCCTTTCAAGCGCCTCTTTGAACCAGCGCATGGTTTGCTCAGGCTCTTGCGCCACCGAGATTAGGACGCGTTGATCCTCGTCGGCGAGGTGCAAGGCAGTCCAAAGGACGCTAAGGCAGTTGAATCGATTGAGGCTGTTCCGCCACTGCGCAGGTAGCTGAGGCATTACCTCTATCTGCAGTCGGAGATAGACCGGATCCTCCTCGCCCCGCAGGTAGAGGGGCAATCCATTCATCAGATCGAGCAGGATCACTCCTTGGACGTTGGGCGCCGTCTCGAGCACGCCGATGACTTGGCGGGTGCTGCGATAGCGTACGCCGACCGGGTTGGCATCGGGTCGGCCCTCGACCCACCGCGCGACAGGGCCCGCGGCGCCACCGGCTACGGCGGTGAGCGCGATCCGAACGACGTCAGGGCGTTGAGACAGAATCCGTGACACTAGCCCTTCGAGGCGAATGGATCGATTGCTGTGGTCAGAGAAACTCAGTCGTGTGGCCTCGTTGGCCTCAGGGACGACCTGGTGGGCTTCGTCGATGATGAGAAGCCTCATGCGTGCCATCAACATTTGGCCGAGGTAGCGCATCAGCGCATCCGCTTTCTCGACGGTGACGATCAGCACTACGGGCCGTTCGCTGGTTAGCCAGAAGTCGGAAATGCCCCAGTCCGCCCCGCCATAAAGACCAGTGACCATGACGTCACGGCCGAGCTCCGAAGTCAGCTTTGCCTCGACTTCGCCGGCGAGGGCCCGGGACGGTACGATGTAGAGCGCCAACGGCCCCAGCAAGCCCTCGTCCTCCCGCAGCAGCAGTTCCTTAATGAGAGCGAGGTTCGCAACCAACGTCTTCCCCGAACCCGTGGGTGTGCAAAGCGCGAAGGAGCTTTCCTCGAGCAGGCGTTGGAGGCCGTGCTGCTGTGAAGTCCAGAGGATCCCTCGGCCACGGCTGAATTGGTCGCGGGCATAAGCCAGCAGCCGCGAGATCCGCTCAGGCCGCAGGGCACCGAGCGCCCGTAGCGGTCCGTATATAGTAGCTGCGACGAAGCTGTCGGCGACTGCGCGCATGATGGTAATAACCAGTGAGGCGTCGTCGCTGAACGTGCGGGTCGCCATAGCGTCGAGCGCCCGGAACTTGCCCATCGCGACCGCGAGCCGTTCGTCATCACCGCGGCGCAGGCAGTCCGCGACCAGCCCGAGAGTTCTTACTAGCTCCACGCTGAGCGCCCATCCGACTGTCGGGCCAGCTTCGCCGTCGGGCGTCTCATTGCGCATGGCGGTCAGCAGTATCGCGCTGGCGTCGGCTGTCGTGAGGTCAGGGTACCGGCGCCAGAACAAGGCGGCGCGACGCAACACACCGTCGAAGTCCGCTCTCAGAAAGGCGCTGTAGAGCCGAACGCCTTCGTGATCCGAGTCCACTTGCGACAAAAGTCCGGACGCCATCGCGGGCAGCCCTCCGAGCTGATAGGCCCCTGCGGCCAATAGCTCGATAGGAACCACCCTCCTGATGGTGTCGGCAGCGCGTGAGAGCCACTCAAGGATTTCGCCGGTCCGGCGATAGCAGTCGATAGCGCGCTGCGACGCTTGGCCTTCTATTGAGCGGAAGACGTGCGCCGCATGCAAAAGCCGGCGTGCGTCGGCGAGTTGACGTGCGGAATTGCGCTCGGCCCACTGGATCGTCGGCACCTGCCAAGTCGCCTGCAGGCAACGAACATAGGTCCTAGCCTGAACCCGGCTCAGTTGGTTCTCGATGGCGAGTTCGCGCCGTACGCGCTCGGCGGCTTCGAGCCGGTCTTGGTCGCGCTCTGGCATCAGGCGTCCTCCCACAAGGTAGCGTAGAGCTCGTCGATAAGCCTGTCGCCGCCCTCAAGGACAATCTCTACAATCTGGAGGTCATGAGGCGCCTTGTACTCCACCGGTGCTTCTCCCCAGGGGATCAGGCAGCTTAAAGGCTCGCGCCGTCTCGCCCCGTTCCCAACTAGAAGCACCAAGTTGGTTCGTCCGGGTAGTGGGCCCTGACCGAACACGGCGCGGTCGATCGACAGGATTGCATTGGCGTGCCCGTCTGGATCTCGCTGCTCCAATAGCTTCTGCAACTGCCGAAGGCCGTGCGGGAGTGGCGTGTCCCGGTTCACCTCGAACCAGATCCCCCGTCCGTTGTGCACCATTTCACCGCTGTCCTCGTCCGTCTCCTTCGGGCCGAGAAGCAAGCTTTTCACGACAGAATCCGTAAGCGACGTGCGC
>JALHNN010000216.1 GCA_022843505.1 Sulfuritalea sp. | reverse complement strand
GCACGCGCGCGAAGCCGAGATCGTGGCCCAGGCCGGCCGCCCGGGCATGGTCACCATCGCCACCAACATGGCCGGCCGTGGCACCGACATCGTTCTCGGCGGCAACATCGAGAAGTCCCTGCAGGCGATACGCGACGACGAGGCGATCGCCGCCGCGGACAAGGATGCGCGCATCGCCGCGCTCAAGGCCGAGTGGCAGAAGGTGCATGACCAGGTCCTGGCCGCCGGCGGCCTGCACATCATCGGTTCCGAGCGCCACGAGTCGCGCCGCATCGACAACCAGCTGCGCGGCCGGTCCGGCCGCCAGGGCGACCCGGGCTCCTCGCGCTTCTACCTCGCCCTCGAAGACCCGCTGCTGAAGATCTTCGCCGGCGAGCGCCTCAACACCATCATGGTGCGGCTGAAAATGCCCGAGGGCGAGGCCATCGAACATCCGCTGGTCAGCCGCTCGCTCGAGTCGGCGCAGCGCAAGGTCGAGCAGCGCAACTTCGACATCCGCAAGCAACTGCTGGAATACGACGACGTCTCCAACGACCAGCGCAAGGTCATCTACCAGCAGCGCAACGAACTGTTGGACAGCGCCGACATTTCCGAAACCGTCACGGCGATGCGCCAGGGTCAGATCCACGACATCTTCCGCCTCTACATTCCCGCCGAAAGCGTCGAGGAGCAATGGGACGTCGCCGGCCTCGAGACCGCGCTGGCCGCCGAACTGCACATCAGGCAGCCGGTCGGCGAATGGATCAAGGCGGAGCCGCAACTCGGCGACGACGACATCCTCAAGCGACTGCTCGATGCGGGCGACGCCGCCTATGCGGAAAAGACGACGGCGGTCGACCCGGAAGCCTGGTCCGGCTTCGAGCGCAACGTCATGCTGCAGAGCCTGGACAGCCATTGGCGCGAGCACCTTTCGGCACTCGACCACCTGCGCCAGGGCATCCACCTGCGCGGTTACGCGCAGAAGGACCCGAAGCAGGAATACAAGCGCGAGGCCTTCGAGCTGTTCGAAGCCCTGTTGCAGACGGTGCGCAGCGAGGTCACCAAGCTGCTGATGACGGTGGAAGTGCGCAGCGAAGAGCAGATCGAGGTGGCCGAGGCGCCGCCGCAGCTGGAGAACGTGCAATACCACCACGCCAACTACGACGAGGCGCTGGCGGTGGCGGCCACGCCGAAGGCGGCGCAGCCCGTGGAGCGCCACACGCCCAAGGTCGGGCGCAACGATCCCTGCCCCTGCGGCAGCGGCAAGAAGTACAAGCACTGCCACGGCAAGCTGAGCTGAGATCTTGTGAATAAATCCACTGCGCGTGCCGGATCGGGGATTGGGCGGTGCTCTTCCACGGCCGGTTTTGCACAGCCGGCCGGCTGCGGCGGCGCAAAGCATGCTTCGCGAAACCCCGCCTCGCCCTCATGTACAAAACAGTACATTCCGGTAGCTGCCACTGCAACGTACGCAGTGCGCTTGCGCTCCTGCTTGGGGCCGCACCCCGCTGCGGTTCGCTCGCTACGATTTCTTCACAAGATCTGACTCCCGTGGTGACGCGCTGGCCAACGCTGATCGAGGATGGCGACGGCCTTCTGATCCTCGATCAGACGCGCCTGCCGCGCGAAGCCGCGATGCTGCGGCTGGCCACCCTGGAGGATGCCGCCCACGCCATCCGCGCCATGCAGGTGCGCGGCGCACCGCTGATCGGCGCCACGGCGGCCTACGGCGTGGCGCTGGGTCTCGCCGGCGATGCCGATGACGCGCGCCTCGACGAGGTGATCGCCACCCTGGCCGCGACCCGGCCCACCGCCGTCAACCTGCACTGGGCGCTGGCGCGCATGGAGCGCGTGCTGCGAAAGTCGGCGCCGGCGGCACGGCGAGACAGGGCATGGCAGGAGGCGCGGACAATCGCCGCGGAGGACATGGCGGCGAATTCCGCGATCGGAAACCACGGCCTGCCCTTGTTGCAGGCGCGGCGGAAGGGCAAGGATCCGATCCAGGTCATGACCCACTGCAACGCGGGTCGCCTGGCGACGGTGGAGCACGGCACCGCGATCGCCCCGATCTATGCCGCCCATGCGGCCGGCCTGCCGGTCCATGTCTGGGTCTCGGAAACCCGACCGCGCAACCAGGGCCTGCTGACCGCCTGGGAACTCGCCGAAGCCGGCGTGCCGCATACCCTGATCGCCGACAATGCCGCCGGACTGCTGCTGATGCAGGGCAAGGTGGATCTCGTCATCGTCGGCGCCGACCGCATCGCCGCCAACGGCGACACCGCCAACAAGGTCGGCACCTACCTCAAGGCGCTGGCGGCGCGCGCGCACGGCGTTCCCTTCTACGTCGCCGCGCCGCTGTCCACCATCGATTTCGCCTGCCCGACGGGGCGCGAGATTCCGATCGAGGAACGCGCCGCCGAGGAACTCGGCGCAGGTAGCGTGCCGGTCGCCAACCCGGCCTTCGACGTGACGCCGGCGGCATTGATCGCCGGCATCATTTCCGAACGCGGCGTCGCCGCGGCGGACAGCCTGGGGCAGTGGCGATGAGCGTGGCCGGGCTGGCCGCCACGGTCCTCGTCACGGCGCGGGCCATGAACGCCTCGGGCATCAACCGCGGCAGCGCCGGCAACGTCAGTGCGCGCTGCGCGCCGGGTGACGGCGCCTTCCTGGTGACGCCGACCGGCATGGCCTATGCGGCCTGCAGCGCCGACGACATGGTGAGGGTCGGCGCTGACGGTACGGCGAGCGGAAGGCGCAAGCCGTCCTCGGAATGGCGCTTCCACCGCGACATCTATGCCGCCCGTCCCGAGGCGGGCGCCGTGGTGCATACCCATTCGCCATTCGCCACGGCGCTGGCCTGTCAGGAACAGGGCATCCCCGCCTTCCACTACATGGTGGCGCGCTTCGGCGGCGCCGACGTGCGCTGCGCCGATTACGCCACCTTCGGCACCCAGGAACTTTCCGACGCCATCATCCGGGCCCTGGAGGGGCGCAACGCCTGCCTGATGGCGCACCACGGCATGGTGGTCTTCGGCCGCGACTGCGAGCAGGCGCTGGCGCTGGCGGTGGAACTGGAAACGCTCAGCGAGCAGTACTGGCGCGTGTTGCAGCTCGGCACGCCGAAGCTGCTGTCCGACGAGGAAATGCAGCGCGTGCTGGTGAAGTTTGCGGGCTACGGCCAGCAGGACTGAGGCCGGAGCGCGCGGCGCAAACCCGGCGCCCCGGCGCCGCCTACCCGGTGTGGTAGCGCGTAACGCGCTCGACTTCCTGTTTCGAGCCGAGGATCACCGGCACCCGCTGGTGCAGCCTTTCCGGCTGGATGTCGAGGATGCGCCGGCGGCCGTCGGTCGCCGCGCCGCCGGCCTGCTCGATGATGAAGGCCATCGGGTTGGCCTCGTACATGATGCGCAGCTTGCCGCCCTGGGCGCGCGTCTTGCTGTCGATCGGATACATGAAAATGCCGCCGCGGCTGAGGATGCGATGCACGTCGGCCACCATCGAGGCCACCCAGCGCATGTTGAAGTCCTGGCCGCGCGGGCCGTCCTGGCCGGCCAGCAGCTCGTCGACGTAGCGCTTGACCGGAGGCTCCCAGTAGCGCGCGTTGGAGGCATTGATGGCGAACTCGCGGGTTTCCTCGGGAATCTGCACATTGGCCTGGGTCATGACGAAGCGGCCATACTCGCGGTCCAGCGTGAATACGTTGACGCCGTCACCCAGGGTCAGTACCAGCAGCGTCGTCGGGCCATACACGGCGTAGCCGGCGCAGACCTGCTTGCTGCCCGGCTGCAGGAAGGCCTGCTCGTTCGGCTCCATGCCTTCCGGGCATTGCAGCACCGAGAAGATGGTGCCGACCGAGACATTGACGTCGATGTTCGACGAGCCGTCGAGCGGATCGAACAGCAGCAGGTATTCGCCCTTGGGATAGCGGTTGGGGATCACGTGCGGCAGTTCCATTTCCTCCGAGGCCATGCCGGCGAGGTGGCCGCCCCACTCGTTGGCGTCGAGCAGGATCTCGTTGGAAATCACGTCGAGCTTCTTCTGTACCTCGCCCTGCACGTTGTCGCTGCCGGCGCTGCCCAGCACGTCGGCCAGGCTGCCCTTGCCGATGGCGATCGAGATCGCCTTGCAGGCGCGGGAAACGACTTCGATCAGCAGGCGCAGGTCGTTGCCGATCACGTTCTTTTCGCGTTGTTCTTCGATGAGGAAGCGGGAGAGGGTCAATGGGCGCATGGTGGTCGGCTCGGGGTGGGAAATTTTCAGCGGCAGCGGTTGATGGCGTCGCGGGTTTCCAGCGCCACTTTGCGCGCGGCGGCGGCGTAGTCTTCACCCTTGCCGGCGTAGAGGATGGCGCGCGAGGAGTTGATCATCAGGCCGGTGCCGGCGGCTGTCTTGCCGGCCATCACGGTAGCCTCGATGTCGCCGCCCTGGGCGCCGATGCCCGGCACCAGCAGCGGCATGTCGCCGACGATCGCGCGCACGCGGGCGAGTTCGGCGGGGAAGGTGGCGCCGACCACCAGCGCGCACTGCCCGCTGGTGTTCCATTCGTCCGCCACCAGCCGCGCCACGTGTTCGAAAATCGGCGTCTCGCCGGCGCCGACTTTCGCCTTGAGGAATTGCAGGTCGCTGCCGCCCGGGTTCGACGTGCGGCAGAGCAGGATCACACCCTTGTCCTGATACGCCAGCCAGGGCTCGACCGAATCGCGGCCCATGTAGGGATTCACCGTCACGGCGTCGGCCCGGTAGCGCTCGAAGGCTTCGATTGCGTACTGCTCGGCGGTGCTGCCGATGTCGCCGCGCTTGGCGTCGAGGATCACGGGCACGCGCGGATGCTTTTCGTGGATATGGGCGATCAGGGCTTCGAGCTGGTCTTCGGCGCGCCGTGCGGCGAAGTAGGCGATCTGCGGCTTGAAGGCACAGGCGAGATCCGCCGTGGCATCGACGATCTCGCGGCAAAAGCGGAAGATTCCGTCGGCCTCATCCTTCAGATGGGCGGGGAACCTTGCCGGGTCGGGATCGAGGCCGACGCAGAGCAGCGAATCGTTCTTCTTCCAGGCGGCGGCGAGCGTTGCGGTAAAGGTCATTGCTTGGGTTCCGGGGTGAATGGGCGGCGCCACAGCGGCGCCAGCAGCACGAGGCCGAGCAGCGGGCCGGGCAGCAGCCACCAGGCGATGCGCGGCCCCCATTCTTCCACATGTGCGGTGGCGAGGTGTATGGCGCCCAGCGTGATGGCGAAGCCGATGCTGTTCTGGATCGCCAGCGCGCTGCCGACGTCCTGCGGCGGACAGGCGCGCGCCGACAGCGCCGAGAACTGCGGCGAGTCGGCGACCACGGCGAAGCCCCAGAGCAGCAGCAGGGCCAGCAGCAGGGGGGCCGGCAGGCCGGCGGCGAAGGGGAAGGCCAGGCAGCAGGCGGCCGAGGCGGCCAGCGCCAGCGCGGCGACGCGGGCG
>JALHNN010000215.1:2693-5427 GCA_022843505.1 Sulfuritalea sp. | reverse complement strand
TGCCTACAACGCCGAGAAGACGCTCGCCCAGACCCTGGCCGACATACCGCGCCAATACATCGACGAGATGATCCTGGTGGACGACGGTTCCCATGACAAAACGGTCGAACTGGCGCATCGCCTTGGCATCCGTACCTTCGTCCATGAAAAGAACCTGGGCTACGGTGCGAACCAGAAGACCTGCTACCGGGAAGCACTGCGACTCGGCGCCGACATCGTCGTGATGGTCCATCCCGACTACCAGTATTCACCGAAACTGGTCCCCGCCATGGCATCCCTGGTCGCCTCCGGACACTACGACATCGCGTTGGGCTCGCGCATTCTCGGCAACGACGCGCTGAAGGGCGGCATGCCGCTTTACAAGTACGTCGCCAATCGCTTCCTGACACTGACTCAGAACCTGCTTTGCGGCGCCAAGCTGTCGGAATATCACACCGGCTTCCGCGCCTTCAGCGCCGATGTCCTGCGCAGCCTGCCGCTAGAGGAAAACTCGGACGACTTCATCTTCGACAACCAGATGCTGGCGCAAGCCCTGTGGCAGGGCTTCGCCATCGGCGAAGTCAGCTGCCCGACGCGCTACATGGACGAAGCTTCGAGCATCAATTTCCGGCGTTCGGTGATCTATGGCTTCGGGGTGATAGGCGTAAGCCTGGCATTTAGGTTGGCCAAGCTGGGCCTTGTCTCGCCACGCATCTTTTCAGGAGACGGCCGTCGGCTGACGAGCTAATCTGGCCGGGAAGCCCGTGCATCCGATTGTTTCAGGACATCGTGATAGTCTTCCAGCGCCATCATCTCGACCAAGGATCGAAAATCTGTCGTCGGACGCCAGGCGATAAGTCGATTCGCCTCACCGATGTCGCCACGCTTCGGCCAAGGCTCGGCCAGCTTGTAGAGTTCCGGCGAAATCCTCACAAGCGGCCGTCCGGATCCATCACGGGCGATCGCATCGACACCCGCCCCATGCCAAGCGAGATCGATGTCAAGCACCGTGGCGGCGACGTCGATCGCGTCCCTGACCCGACTCAGCACCCCGGATGCGATAACAAGGTCATTGGGCGTGTCGATTTGCAGCATCCGCCACATGGCTTCGACATACTCCTTTGCGTATCCCCAGTCACGAGACAGTTCGATATTGCCCATCACAAGCGACGTGGCCGCGCCGCAGCGTATGCCGGCCAGCGTACGCGTGATCTTCCTCAGCGCCGATTTCTCCGACCGCCGCGGGGATTCATGGTTAAAAAGAAAGGCCGAGCAGGCAAACCCGCCCTTCTCCTTGCGGTACCTCGCCACGAAATCTCGATCCGCCAGCATCTTGGCCGCGGCATACGGGTTGTTCGTTCCCCAGTCGCGTGGCGAACCCTCGCTCAATGGCCGCGGCGACGGCAGGAAAACTTCGCTGGAAGATGCCTGCAGGAAGCGCACGTCCGGATTGACACGGGCACAGGCCTCGAGCAGGACGCCGACGCACTCGTGGTTGATCCGCATGGTTGCCGCCGGGTCCGAGAACGCCGTCTTGAGGTCGGTTACGCCTGCCAGGTTATAGACTTCGTCCGGACGCGCCTCGCTGACGACGGCGCGAATCAATCCATGGTCCGCCAGGTCGCCCCGAATGCAACGGACTTCCGGAGGAACGTGCACCAGATCCGAACCGCTTCTGGCCAATCCGACCACGTGATACCTTTTCTCCACAAGCAGTTCCGCAAGGTAGGTGCCGTCCTGCCCGGCCACGCCCGTGATCAAAGCACGCTTCATGGACTTATGTCCCGCTTGCGAATGCAGCGTGAAAGGAAGGCCAGCCGTCCGGATAACATTCGCAGGATGGCTCAATTGCAGATGACAACAGGTAAGGAATCATGGTGACGACGCTTTCCGACGGGGAACAGGAACTACTCAGGCAGCTTTTGACCAGGATCGCCGACGACGACAATGCATTCCTTCCCGATCTGGCCTTTCGCGCCTTTCACAAGGTCGTTCCCTGGCCGGCGGTCGAGGTGCTGATACACGACGACGACGGACGATTCGTCCTGACCTACCGCAACGACGACTTCATCGGATGGCACATTCCGGGCGGATTCATGCGCATCGATGAAACGTTTCAGGCCGCGTGCGATCGGCATGTCAGGAAGGAAAAGGTGGCCGAAGCGGTTTCCGACCTCCGCCTCATCGCCGCGCATACATGGCTCAAGGGCGAACATCCCTACGGCCATAACGTCTCGTTGGTCATTGCCTGCAAGGTGGTGGGGAAAGTCGCCGAATCCGAACTCGTCCGCTGGTGCACGGATATTCCATCAGGAATCATCAAAGAGCAGCACCCACAGTTCCTCAGGTATTTTCAGGACTGGATAAAGGGCGCCCGCGGAGCGGCGGCGATCCTCTGAAATCCCGCACCAGGCCACTCGCCGCCGCCTGGTTCAAAGAACCCGGACCTCGGGGAGCGGGACGATGAATCGGGTTCCGCTCTCGATCAGCGCCGCCTCCCGCTGAATGAAGCCGTCGATAAAGCTGTAGGGCAAGGCGAGCAGGTAGTCTGGTCTGGCCGCACGCATTTCGGCCTCATCCCGTATCGGAACGTCCGCGCCGATGATGTACTTGCCGTGTTTGAAGGGGTTCGAATCCGCCGCGGCGACAATCTCCGCCTTCCCCAGTCCGCAGAACTGGAGAATGGTATTGCCCTTGGTCGATGCGCCGTAAATCCAGACTGTCTTCCCCGCATTCTTGAGGTTCCCGAGCAGCG
>JALHNN010000215.1:0-2683 GCA_022843505.1 Sulfuritalea sp. | reverse complement strand
CCTCGACAGGTTGTCCAGATAACGCTGTGTAGTCGGGTAGCGCTTGGCGCCACGCTTCTTCACAAAGACGCGGAAGCTTCCGCCATAGACATCGTTCTCCATGACATCGAACACCTCCAGCCCGGCCTGCTCCATGATCCAAGCCATGTGATGGGTCGCATAGTATCCGGCGTGCTCATGGACGATGTTGTCATACATGTTCGTCTTCAGCATCGCAGGCAGATAGGCCATCTGTATGATCCAGACACCATCGTCGGCCAGGCAGGCTGCAGCGTCGCGAACGAGTTTCATGGGATCGTCGAGGTGGTAGAACATCGCGATGCTGAAGATAAGTTTCGCCTTCTTCCCGGAAGCCGACGAAAACGATCTCTCGGAAAAGAAATCACGCACGGCGGTGTAGTTCGGCGCCGCAAACAGGGGCGTGATGTTCTGTGCCGGATCGATGCTGATGAGCGTGGCCGGAATGTCCCTGAAGAATGACAGCAGGGTGCCGTCATTGCCGCCGATATCGAGTACCACGTCGCCCGGATCCAGGTTGTTCAACGCCCGACCGCTGTCCGCCACGTCTTGCAGGATTCTGGCCATCGACGAGTTAGTCGAGCTGGTGTAGGGATAGGCGTCATACATTGACCGCAAGTCAAGGCGGTGCCCCAATTGCAGCAGGCCGCAAGACGACCCGTCTTCCTTCTTCCGACACAGGACCATGTCGAGCGGGTAACGTTCGACATCCTTGTGATACTCAAGGTCGGTCGGGAAAACCGACGACAGATACTGATCGCCGATATCGATGCAGGGGATGAGCTCCTCGTTCCCGCACACACGGCATCTATCGATTCTTGTCGCCGTGACCCGCTCTTGCTGGCTGTTCATATCATTTCTCCGCGAATTCCTTCTTCCATCGCTCCAGGAATCCAAGCACCTCGCGGGCCTCGGGATAGGCCGGATCATTTGCCTCGACTTCCTGATGGTCGAGAACTCCCTCGAAGGACGAAGCCGACCCGATATGATCGGCTACCGCCTTCAGGGAAATCGCGTTTCGCCCCCCCACCTCGACAATCCCGGAGCGGCAGAGGTTCGATGAAATCCAGTTGGCGACGAATCCCCTCTCGGCGAAGCAGTAGCGGCTGGCGCCATCGACGAAGACCGTGCTTCCACGAAGCATGTCGATCAGTACGCCCTTTCTCATTTCCCGATCGTAGATGGCGCCCAGCCTGACGATCAGATCACCTGGCGCGCACAGGGCTTCAGCGGCAGCTTTGTTACGGCCATAAACCGTATCCAGCTGGCAGCGGGCCGACACGGTGCTGACCTGGACGAATTTCCCGTACTTCCAGCCATATACGAGGTCTGCGGTTTTTTGCACCGTCTCGACGAAATCCTTCTGCGGATTGTTTTTGGCCCAGAACCTGGCGGACGGCATCGCACAGTTGATCAGGACGTCGTACTCGCCCTGTTTCCTTTGGTCGTAATTCTCTCGCGTGACGGCGACGACCGAACGATCCGCGAATCCCCCGCACGCAGCAAACACGGCCGACCCAAGGTATCCGCCCGCCCCGACGATGCCGACGGTCAGCATCCTAGCTTTTGCCGGGATCGTTGCCCTTCAGCATATCGACACGAACGATAGGCGTCGCGCAATCATCCCAGCGCTTAGACAGCAGCGCGACAGCCGTCACCGGCGTGATCGCATAAAACGTGTGCGAAATGCCTATGGGTGTCCGCACACAATCGCCGCGACTCATGTGAACGAGTTCTTCTGGCTCGTCGCCATTCGCCCGCTGCACCATCACACCCGATCCCTCCACCACCAGGAAATACTCGTTGAATTCGGGATGGTAGTGATGTCCGCGCGTCTTGCCCGGAAGAAAATACAGAATATTGAACTCGACGATCGGGTCTTTCGGCAGCCACGTGAATATGCCGCCCCGGCCGTCGCGCACGGTCTCCAGGTTGCAGCTAGGTGGCAGCAGTTCAATCTTCATGTCGCGAAAGTATATTCAGGAGAGAACATCTGTCAATCAAGATAGGACCAGCCGGATAAGCTTGAGGAAGTACCCGGGAGCCTGCCGGAAGAAGCTAACCTTCGAATCTCCGATGCGTCGCATGGAGAATGTAACAGGGATTTCCGCTATGCGGGCCGACTGCTGCTTCGCCCGATAGATTGTTTCGAACAGGAAAAATTGTCGATTCTCGAACGTCTCAATATTTTTCCACAGACTCGATCTGAGAATACGGAAGTTTGTGTTGTAGTTTTTCAGTCCAAGACCGCTGACAACGCCAATGATCATATTGGACATCGGACTAATGATGTGGTTCTCAAGGCGCCCCTTGATAGACGCGTCAAATCCGGCCGGATCACGATCTAACGAACTGACCCTGTATCCGAGAACCATATCGTATCCGCATTGGATCTTTTCAAAAAGCAAACGCATATCCGCTGTCGAAAATGACTGGTCTGCGTCCGAGGACAAAACGAATTCTCCTCGGGCGGCATTGTACCCGTCGCGCAGGGCAGAGCCAATTCCCAGCAGGGCCGGTCGCTCGAGCAGTATGACTTCAGGATTTCGCGACTGCAATCCCTGGATCAATTCGCGAGTTCCATCAAGTGAATTGTCATCAACAACGATGATTTCAAAGGACGTGTCCGCAAACTCCCTCTCGATCTGCGGAATGAGCACCTCGA
>JALHNN010000214.1:2032-5440 GCA_022843505.1 Sulfuritalea sp. | reverse complement strand
GACCGGTTCAAATGTGTCTCGGAATCTGGGGCGATACACTCTCGCTATGGCAAGAACTTATATGTGGACACGCTGACTCCTGTTGCAACGGTCTTCAAGGACTGCCCTCCACCGTAGGAGGTTGAGAAGTACTTCTGTGCGTAGGCGGCGAACAGCTTGGTAGCTTCGGGTGCGGGATGATCGTACTGATTGCCGACACCCGCACTGATTAGGACGGTGTGTGGGGTAATCAAGCGCATCGCCGCGTCGGATACTCCATTTCGTGAACCATGGTGCGGAGCTGCCAAGACGTGCGAGGCGATAGCGCTGCCAAAGATGCGAACAATCGACTGCCATCGATCATTCTCCGTGTCACCTGTGACGAGGTACGTGGCACCCGTGGTCCGTTCTTTGATCTTGCAAACGAGAGAACAATTGTTCGACGAGTTCATATCGTCCGAGTGAGGCGAGAACGCCTCAATCTGAAAGTCATCGGAGAGCTTGTTGTAGAAGCGCGCATCGTTCTTATCGAGAGCGACCGAGTAGCGAGTAAAGACCTTCTGCTTCTCGAAGGTCTTGATCACTGCAAAGCAAGAATCAGCAACGCGCGTATCCTTGAAGTACTTCGGATACATGATCCAGTTCGGACGGTACTTATTGAGAATAATCTTAATTCCGACTTCATTGAAGTGGTCCGCATCGAACCCAGTCACCATGAGACCAATAAGATGTTTTCCTTGGAGAATCGCTGCCAGTGCGCCTTTCACGTTGACGATATCGGCCGTCGGATTGAGCGGGACGTAGGAGTCGATGATGATGGCTTGGGTATTGCCGGTGACAACCACAAACTGGCCCTGGCCGACATTTAGTGTATAGATGTTCATGCGCGCCCTATATTGGCCGTGTTGTAAGGTCTCGATGCTGTCGGAAAGGGCCCTTGAAGGGGCGCGGATAGCAACTCTCTTGAGTCCTCCGAGCGGGCTAAAGCGGTCTTCACCCTCCGGGCCCCGCGGATCCTCGCCACGCTCATCGTCGCTTAAAGCTCAGGTGCATAGGTTTCCACAAGGCAGCGAGTTAGTTGCTCGCCTCGCTTGCTGATCCTATCGATATTCTCCTTTGACATTGGGTTGAAATTCGTCGGGTAGTCGACAACTTGATCACGACTGACCAGGTCGGCAGGCCGGACGGGCAGCGCACTATCCCGCTGGCCGAGATACGGCATCAGAAACCCCTTAATCTCCCCATTCGCCGACATCTGGTGAAGCATATTTTGAGACATCGTCTGCGTCCGCCGGTGGATTGTGATGACCGTCGCCAGCATCCGCGACATCCAGAATGTCGGCCGCCTTGCTCCGGATGGCATGCCCTGGCCAGCATCACACGCAATGATGAAGTCCACTGGGAACGCATTCGTACTGAACTCGCTGGTGCGCCCTGGCAACATGCAAGAGACACCGAGATTGTCGTAAACACCCCCGTCCGTGATGATGACGCGATGCTTCGTCTTGATATCGTTGTTGCTGAATGTCTGGGAGTGGTCAAGCGCGGGCAGGAACGCAGGGAATGCCGCGGAAGCGGCGACCGCGGTGGCGACGCGCGGGGTCTCCGTCAGCCTACCGAACCGCCAACATCCGCTCTCGACGGAGCCATAGCGGAATGCCGTCTCGGTACGAAGTTCAGCCGCATTAATGACAACCGAGAGCTCCCGGCGCCTGACAGCATCCATGCGCTGGTCGCCAAAGTAGCGACGAACGAGGTGACGCTCGAAAGCCGTCGTGAAGCTCGCAAACCGTGGGGCAAAGTCAAGGATTTGCTCGGCGATCGGTCCTAGCCACTTGGGCTGTAGCTTCACGAGGCTCAGCAACCATCCCATGAGTTGGAGAGTCCGCGCCAGAATGGCTGCCGTGCCGGCGAGGACCGTGGCGACCACGATCTTTGGCAGTTCGAACGACAAGAACGTCTCGCGTGCAATTCCCCACACCATGCCGCGCGAGAGCGCCGCCTCTACGCGACACGCAAATGCTTCGAACGGTTCATCGTTGTAGGCGTAGAGCGCCGCGATGACACTGCCGCCCGAGACTCCCGAAAGCACCGCGACTTTGTCGAGAATTCCGCGGTCGTGGAGCGCGCGCAGGCAGCCAAGGTGAAAAGCGATAGCCCGAGAACCGCCACCCGAGAGGGCCAGGCCGATTTTCGGGAGACTCATTGTTGCCCCCCGTCCTCGTGCCGAGCAATGAGGACGAATTCGTTGCGCCGGTAGAGGTAGTAGTTCTCTTCGCGCCTCGTTGCGGCGTGCCCTACGATGAGCATGACCACCTGGCGCGGCGGAAACTCCTGGAAGTGGAGCAGCTCCAGCATCGCGTGGAGGTCATCTTGGCTCGGCCGGCCACGACTGATGGGGTGCGTATGCCAGATGCCGATGAAGCGGCTCGATTTCCCACTCGCCGCCGATTTGAACGCGTTAAGTTCTTTCGTTCCAGCAGTCCCGCACAGGAACTGCGTTTCACTAGCGGTACTGTCCGGTGGCGGACCGCTGACACTATCGACCCAGATCACCTGATGGGCATCGTCAATTTCACCGAAAATGAGGCCGCCAGTTTCGATTTTGTCGGAACGTGTGCGTGCGATGCGCTTCAGTTCTGAGGTCATATCGAGCGCGGCAACATCCGAGCGCAGCACGGCGTAGCCATGCCTCTGCTCGCTATGACGAGCATATCCCTTGAACGTGTAGCTCAGGCGATGCCGCTTAATATCGTCCGCGCGCAACCACGATGCGGCGACGAGGTCCAGACTTGCCGCGTCGGGCGCAAGGCTTTCGATGCGAGACAGACCGATGTTCAAGAGGCCCGCTGCGTGGTGGTCAATGTCGGCCGCCGAGCCGATGAACGTCGGCGCCGAGCAGCCTGGCTCCGGCTGAAACACCTTTATCGTCACGCGCTCCGGCCAGAACGCCTTAACCAGTGAGTGGCCAGCATGCTTTGCAAACGCCTCTAGTTTGGCCTGTCGCGCGATGTGGTGCGGACCCCCACTGTACTGAGGCATCTTCACCAGCACCGAGCCGTTTTCGGCCGCGGCGCTGACCGACATTGACAATATTGGAACCGGAAGGCTCTGTGCCTTCAATTCCACTTCGATGCGATGGATTGCGCTCGCTGACGCTGTGGCGTCGATGACCAAGTCCCATTCCGTGAAGTCGAAACGGGACAGCGCCTGATTGGCGAGGTTGCCGTTGTCCGCGGTCACCACGCATTCAAGGCCAGTGGCCTGCAAATGCGCTTGCAAAGCGTTTGCTTTTGCCGAGCCGATGTCGCTGTCCGCGTAGCGCTGTCTGACGAGGACTCCGGGTTTCACTATGCCGTAGTCGACGAGGTGCAATTTGGCGGCGTTAGAGCGCAGAACCATTTCGGCCACCGCCGATCCGAGTGCTCC
>JALHNN010000214.1:0-2022 GCA_022843505.1 Sulfuritalea sp. | reverse complement strand
GCAACCGAGGAGCAGGACCCGTTTCTCAGAGAGGGCGGCGAGGAGCGTTCCGCCGTCTCGCCGGTTGACGATCTCAGGCCGGTCTTCGAGGACGTCGCACCACCTGACGTCTGCCTTAACCATCCACTTGGCTAGCTCGTCTCGCGCGGCTTCGTCCTTCCCCTTGCTCCGCACCATAACGCGGAGCGTCTTCAGCGTGTCGGGACCAATCTCCCAAACGGTCAGGTGCGGCCTAAGCGGCTCGCCGGCCGCCTTGCGCCGCATCGGAGCGCCAAGGACGAAATACGCGGGCTCCTCCTCTGAGCCAACCAGGGAGAAGAGCCTCAGGAGGGAATAAAGCAGGCTGAACGACAGCCCCGCGTTCTCGACGAGATTGATGAGGTCGTTGACCTTGGTCGGAAATTCGGTCGCGAGCGGCTTGTTGAACAGGACGGCGGCAGCAATCGGATGACCTGGGTCGGCGTCGCCCCAATCATTCAGCTTGGTCCACCCGACGAGGTCGAAGCGGCCATCCCTGACCTTGCGCAAGTCCGCGCGCCCGATCCAAATCCCGTCGTCGGCAATTTCGGTATGCGTATTCGCTCTGACGACGAACGTGGTCGAGGTCGTCGTGTAGGCGACGGGCGGATGCAGAGGCGCGTTATCAGGGTCCAGCTCGCCCTTTCCCGCAGCGCGCATCCACTGCTCTACCCGTTCAAAGAAGCCAAACATGCCATCGGACGGATCGTACTCCGTCTCGCCCGATTGATAGAGGCAAATCGAATTGCCCCACTGCACGTGCGGCGTTCCGATGAACCGCGTGTGCGCAAAATAGACGTTGGGCTTCTTGAACGGGAAGTCTGGATGAAGGTGCAGGCTTATCCGCTCACGGTCTCGAAATGCGAGGCCGTTTCCGGTTCGATAGTCCTTCGTTTCGAGCGATAGGCGGATCCAGATGTAGCCCTTCGATTTCGACTCGGCCGCTAGCTCGAGAACCTCAAGCGCGCCGTTCGAGTTGGCGACGATATCGGCGAGCTGAAGAAGAGCGAGCTGATGACCTCGACTTAGTTCGGGCATCCAAAGCCCACTTTGGTCGAAGGCGTCGCATCGCTTCCGCGGGCCGCGCTGACCGCTGCCGCCAACGCGCTCGTTCCTTGCTCCATGCCACTCGTTTCATCGTACTCAATGTCTGAATCGTCCACGGTGAACTTGAGCGGTTCCGCATGCCCGCCATCGTCGTGAGTGCAGACGAACCCGCCAGTCGCGAGTTCCTGATAGCGCGCCTTCGCTTTGGCATGAGGCGGGTTGTCCCCGTCCTTATTCGACGCGGGAATGGAATTCGCGCTAGCAACGACGTAGCCGGCGCCGACCTGATATGCATCTAGGTCGTCGAGGATATCCTGCTTGAGGACCTCCTTGCCATCCTCGTCTTGGTACATCACGGACTTGCTGCAATGGTGCGGAGCCAGTAGTACCTGCCAATGCAGGTTCGCCTCCTTCCCATGCGCCTTCGTAACATCGAAGATCTTCCGGATGACGGGGTACTTGTGGTCGCCGAAGAGCAGCACCCCTCCCGCCAAAGGGTCGTCTCCGAGCACGACTTGCATGGCCAAGCTCGTGTCGTTCCGGTCCCCAACATCTTCGTCCGAGCCTTGCTTGAAGGGGCCGTGGATGAACGCGCGGAATTCGCTGGTCAGGTTATCCCCATCGAGTGATTCCACGACGTCGCCAGGCACGCTGAAAAACTCAGGCGGGAATCCCTGATAGTGTTCTTCATCTAGCAAATCGTCCCAGCCGACGAGACGCACACGGTTTCCAACGCCAGGGTCTCCACCTGCCTTGACCGTGGCCGTCACGCGCCGGTGCGCTTCGTCGCGGAACGCCTTCGCATCGTCGCCTAGGCTGCCGGGGTCGTCGTCGTGTTCGCGGAAGATGCGCGGCGAAAACCACAGCTCGCCGACGGTCACCCGCTCCAGCAGTTCTTCGAAGCCCTGAATGTGGTCCTTGTCAGGATGCGTGATGGCGAACGCCGAGAGGTAGGGC
>JALHNN010000213.1 GCA_022843505.1 Sulfuritalea sp. | reverse complement strand
CAACAAGCAGTTCGCCAAGCTCGACATCCAGCTGGTGGTGCGCAGCACCGACTACAACCGTTTCCAGGAGAAGGTGCGCAAGGGCGCGGTGCAGCTCTTCTACTGGGGCTGGAACGCGGACTATCCCGACCCCGAGAACTTCATGTTCCTGCTGCATGGCCGGCAGAGCAAGGTCAAGCAAAGCGGCGAGAACGCGGCGAACTACCAGAATCCGGAGTATGACAAGCTCTTCGAGCGCATGAAGGCCATGGAGAACGGCCCGCAGCGCCAGGAGATCATCGACCGCATGACCGAGATCCTGCGCCACGATGCGCCATGGATATTCGGATTTCATCCCAAGGATTACAGCCTGCGCCACGCCTGGCTGAAGAACCGCAAGCCAAGCAAGGTCGGCCACAACACCCTGAAGTACCAGCGCGTCGATGCCGCCCTGCGCGCGCAGCGCCGCGCCGAGTGGAACCGCCCCGTGGTCTGGCCGCTGCTGCTGGTGGCGCTGGTGCTGGCGGCGGCGATCTGGCCGGCGTGGCGCGGCTACCGCCGGCGCGAAGCCGCCACCGCCCATTGAGCGCCATGTCACCCAGGGCGCACCGATGGCCTGAAATCGGCTAAGGTGCGCGGGTTCCGTTTCCCGGCCCGAGGACAGCAAGCATGACTACCGTTCGCCTCAATCCGCTCGACGCCGCCTGGCTATTTACCGAATCGCGGGCGACGCCCAACCACGTCGGCGGCCTGCTGCAGTTCCGCCTGCCAGAGGGCGCGCCGAAGGACTACATGCGCAAGATGATGGCGGAATTCCGCGGCCACCGCGAATTCACCGCGCCCTGGAACCGGCGCCTGAAATACGCCTTCAACAAGAATCCCGTGCCGGTGTGGATCGAGGACCGCAACATCGACCTCGAGTACCACGTGCGCCACGCGGCGCTGCCCTGGCCGGGGGGCGAGCGCGAACTGGGCGAACTGGTCGGCCGCCTGCAGAGCACGCCGCTGGACCTGAGCCGCCCGCCCTGGGAATGCACCCTGATCGAAGGCCTGGAGGGCGACCGCTTCGCCCTCTTCATCAAGATGCACCATTCGCTGATCGACGGCGTCAGCGGCATGAAGCTCTTGCAGGGGGCCATGTCACCGGATCGCGAGGCGAGCCGCAAGCTGCCGCCGTTCTGGGCCTCGGGATTGCCGCGCTCGCGGCGTTCGGGCGCGGACACTCCGCTGCCGACCGTCGCCAACGCCCTGGCCCTGGCGGTCGAGGCCCTGCGCGGGCAGGTGCAGACCGTGCCGCAACTGGTGGTGGCCTTCGGCAGGATGCTCAAGGGCCTGGGCACGGGCGACGGCATGATCGTGCCCTTCACCTCGCCGCAGTCGGTGCTCAACGGCCGCGTGCGCGAGAAGCGCCGCTTTGCCACGCAGCAGTTCCCCCTGGAGCGCCTGCGCAATCTCGCCAGGGCGGCGGAATGCACCCTCAACGACGTCGTGCTGGCGATCTGCGGCGGCGCGCTGCGACGCTTCCTCGACGAACGCGGCGACCTGCCGGCCAGGTCGCTGACCACCGGCATTCCGGTCTCGGTGCGGCCGGCGGACGACGAGGGCAGCGGCAATGCGATCACCTTCATCATCGCCACGCTGGGCACCGACATCACTGACGCGCGCGAACGCCTCGCCGCGATCCGCGAATCCGTGCGCCACGCCAAGGAGCACGTGCAAAGCCTGCCCAAGCAGGCGATGCTGCAATACACGGTGCTGCTGATGGCGCCGACCATCCTCACCCTGCTTGCCGGCATCGGCGGCCGCACGCGGCCGATGTTCAACATCACCATCTCGAACGTGCCGGGGCCGGACAAGCCGCTCTACTTCCGCGGCGCCGAGCTCGTCGCCATCTATCCGGCATCGATCGTGACCCACGGCCAGGCACTCAACATCACCTGCGAGAGCTACGCCGGGGCGATGAACTTCGGTTTCACCGGCTGCCACGCCTCGCTGCCGAGCATGCAGCGCCTCGCGGTCTATGCCGAGGAGGCCCTGCAGGAACTGGAAGCGGCAATCGCGCCGAAGGCGACAGCCGCGCCCAGGTCGCGCAAGGCGCCCGCGAAAAGCGCCGCTCCGGTGGCAAAGGCGGCAAAGGTGGCAAAGGCAAAGGTCGGCAAGCCAGCTGCCGGCAAGTCGCCGGGGGCGAAAGAGACCACTGCCGCAATGACATCGGAGCCCGGGAAGACGCGGGGCGCCGCCGCTGCGAAAAAGCCCGCCGCGCCGCGCCGCAAGCCCTGAGCGCCACAGGATCGCCGTAGCGCCAGCGCCGACTCCCGGCTGCCGTTGCCGGTCTGCAAACCCTCAGCGCCTTGAATCGCACCACCGCGACCACATCCCGCGCAGCGCGGCTTCGAAGTGGCCGGCGAAGCGCGGCGCGTCGAACAGCGGCGAGGCCAGCACCGCCGGGCGCAGGCCGGCGCGCAGGGCCGCCAGGCGCGGGATGTCGCCGGCATGGGCGACGGCACGGGCGAGATAGTCGGCTTCGTCCGTCGCGATCCAGTCGGGCAGCCCCGCGTTCATCAGGATGCCGACCCCCTGCCGCGAGAGGAAGCGCGGCAAGGCCAGGCTGAGCACCGGCACACCCATCCACAGTCCCTCGACGCTGGTGGTGCCGCCGGGATAGGGGAAGGGGTCGAGCGCCAGATCGACGCGCTGGTAGGCGGCGAGGTAGTCGGCCCGCGGCGAGGGGCCTTCGAGGATCAGGCGCGCGGCGTCGATGCCGTGGGCGGCAAAACGCGCCGCCGTGGCATCGCGCTGGGCGGCGTCCGCCAGTTGCCGGTTCTTGAGCAACAGGCGACTGCCCGGCACGGCCAGCAGGATCCGGCTCCAGAGGGCGACGACGGCGTCATTCATCTTGGCCAGGTGGTTGCAGCAGCCGAAGCTGATGCCGCCGTTCGCCAGGGCCGGCAGGGGGCCGACGGCGATGTCGAATGCCGGCGGGGTGAAGCACAGGCGCGTTTCTGGCAGGCGCCAGATGGTCTCGGTGAAGTGACTTTCCTCCTCGGGCGGCAGGGTATGCGGGTCGGCCAGCAGGTAGTCGATCTGCGCCACGCCCGTGGTGGCGAAGTAGCCCAGCCAGCTCAGCTGCACCGGCGCCGGCTTCCAGGCGAACATGGGCAGGCGGTTGTGCGCCGTGTGACCGGCGAGGTCGATCAGGATGTCGATGCCGTCGTCGCGTATCTGCCGGGCCAGGGCTTCGTCGGAAAGGCCCGCCGCCGTTCGCCAGTGATGGCAGGCGCGGCGGATGCGCGCGGTCAGCTCGTCGGCGCGCGGGTCGCAGGAATAGGCAACGAGTTCCAGCGAACCGGCGGCCCTGGTGGCCAGCGCCGCCAGCATGCCTTCGAGGAAGAAGCCCACCGCGTGGTTGCGCAGATCCGCGGACACCAGGCCGACGCGCAGGCAGCGGCCGGGGTCGGGCGTGTTGTGCCAGTCCGCAAAGGGGCGTGCCTGCCGCGCCACCAGGGCGCCAAACTGCCGTGCTTCATCCAGCAGCATGGCGGCGGGCCGATCGGCCTGGTAGTTGTGGGCGAACAGCAGGTTGCTGCGCGCCACGGTGGAGTCCGGATTGATTTCCAGCGCGCGGCGCATACTGGCCGCGGCTTCGTCGAACCGCCCGAGGTCATTGAGCGCATTGCCCAGGTTGCCATGCACCTCGGCCAGGCCCGGCTTGAGCGCCAGTGCTCGGCGATAGCTGGCCACCGCCTCGTCGAGGTGGCCGAAGTCCTGCAGCACGGTGCCCAGGTTGCTGTGGGCCTCGGCGTAATCGGGCTTGATTTCGATTGCGCGGCGCAAGCGCGTGGCCGCCTCGTCGAGCCGGCCGAGGGCCTTGAACACGGCGCCCAGGTTGTTGTGGGCTTCGGCATCATTCGGCAGCAGTGCGCTGGCCTTCTCCATCGCCGCCAGTGCGTCCTTGCCCTGTGCCTGCAGCGCCGCGCCCAGCACCTTCCAGGCAAAACCGGATTCCGGGTAGCGCTCGAGCAGGGTGCGTGTCCGCGCTTCCAGTTCGGCGTGGCGGGCGGCAGTGAACAAGGCGACCAACGCCTCGCATTCGGCCGCCGGCGGTGTCGCCACAATGGCGGCGGCTGTCCCGCCGTGCTCCGGCCTTCCCTCGCAGCACTTTTTGAATTTTCTGCCGCTGCCGCAGGGGCAGGGGTCGTTGCGTCCGGGCTTCAAGCCGCCTCGCGCGACGCGTCGATCACGCCCTCGCGCTGCAGGATGGCGCTGAGTTCGGGACTGCGGCGGGCTTCGCGCAGGGTGCGGAAGAGGCGCTCGGCCTGCGGGTAGCGGCGTTGCATCAGCCCCAGCCACTGCTTGAGGCGGCCGGGAGACTGGGCGGGCAGGACCTTGCGCTGGACGCGGGACCAGAAGTCGCCGATCATGGCTTCGATCACGCGCCAGTCGGCATCGGTCGGCTCCGCGTCGGCGTCGCCGCGGATGCGCCGCGCCAGCAGCGGGTCGGCGACGGCGCCGCGGCCCAGCATGACGTCGTCACAGCCGCTGGCGGTGCGGATCGCCTGCCAGTCGGCGACGGTCCACACCTCGCCGTTGGCGATCAGCGGCAGCGTCACCGCCTCGCGGATGCGCGCCACCCATTCCCAGCGCCTGATCGGCTTGTAGCCGTCGGCCTTGGTGCGGGCATGGACCACGAGTTCGTTGATGCCGCCGGACTCCAGCGCCAGCGCGCAGGCTATGGCTTTGCTCGTGTCGTCGATGCCCAGCCGCATCTTGGCGGTGACCGGCATCTCGCGCGGCACGGCGGCGCGCACCGCCGCGGCGATGCGGTGCAATAGCTCGGGTTCACCCAGCAGGGCCGCGCCGCCGCGATGGCGATTGACCAGCGGCGTCGGACAGCCAAAGTTGAGGTCGATGCCATAGGGATGGAGGCGGGCGAGGTGGGCGGCATTGGCCGCCAGCATTTCCGGGTCGTTGCCCAGCAGCTGGACGCGCACGGGGGTGCCGGCCTCGGTGCGCGCGCCCTTGCCGAGTTCGGGCGATAGCCGCGTATAGCAGCGGTGCGGCAGCACGGCATCGGTGACGCGGACGAACTCGGTGACGCACCAGTCATAGCGGGCGGCGCGCGTCAGCACGCCGCGCAGCACGTCGTCGGCGAGGCCTTCCATGGGGGCGAGGACGAGTTTCATGAACGTTCAGGCGTGATGCGGAATCGGCTGTATCGGGATCTGCCGGTTCTTCTTGACGCGGCCCATGACGTGCATCTCGCAGGCCTTGCAGTCGAACTTCAGGGTCAGGCGCTCCTTGCCATTGACCAGCACCATGGGCTCGGCACTTATGCCATCAACCCGGCCCTTGAACCAGCCCTTGGCTTCCTTGGGGCAGAGGCTGTGGCTGTAGCGCAGGCAGTGCTTGGTGATCATCAGCGAGACTTCGCCGGGCGTGGTGTCGGCTTCATACGCATCGGCGATCAGCTGCACG
>JALHNN010000212.1:4143-5490 GCA_022843505.1 Sulfuritalea sp. | reverse complement strand
GTCGACCGTCTTGTCGGTGCCCTTTTCACGCGGCAGGACCTTGACGCCGGCGGCCTTGAGGGTCTTCTCGACTTCGTTGGCGAGGCCTTCGCCGTAGGCGGTGGCGTCGTCGATCACGGCGACGGTCTTGAGCTTGTTGGCACCGGTAATATAGTTGGCGACAGCCGGGCCCTGCTGGTCATCGCGGCCGACGACGCGGAACACGCCCTTGAAGCCCTGCTCGGTCAGCGCCGGGTTGGTTGCCGAGCCGGAGATCATCGGCAGGTTGGCGCCGTTGTAGATCGCCGAGGCCGGGATGGTGGTGCCGGAATTCAAGTGGCCGACGATGCCGGCGACCTTGGCGTCGACCAGCTTCTGCGCCACGGTGTTGCCGACCTTGGGATCGGCCTGGTCGTCCTCGGAGACCAGTTCGAACTTGACCTCGCGGCCGCCGAGCTTGGGTTTCGCGGCATTGGCTTCCTCAACCGCCAGGCGCGCGCCGTTTTCATTGTCCTTGCCCAGGTGGGCGATGCCGCCGGTAAGCGGGGCGACGCTGCCGATCTTTACCACCAGCGGCGGCGGAGGTGCCTGCACCGGAGGCGAGGGGGGCGGCTCTTCCTTGCCGCAGCCGATTACGGCGATGGCGGCGATGACGGACAGCGAAAGGGTCTTCATGGGCACGTTCATGGTCTAACTCCGTTCAGATCGGGGACAGGCGAAGCGCGCATGATAAATCAGCGCGGGGCATTGCGCGCGATCCGTTTCGCCGTGGCTGCGCCAACGAAAAAGCCGCTCCGACCAGAGGCGGGAGCGGCTTTCAGGGGACCGGCGCAGATTACTTGGCGCCGCCGAGCACCCACTTGACGAGGGTCTTGGCCTCGTCGTCGGTAAGCTTGGCATTCGGCGGCATAGGAATCTGCCCCCAGGTGCCCTTGCCGCCCTTCTTTACCTTGTCGACGAGCATCGCCTCGTCGCTGGCCTTGTACTTCTTGGCGACTTCCTGGTAGGCGGGTCCGACGAGCTTCTTGTCGACGGCGTGGCAGGCCATGCAACCGCTCTTGGTGGCGAGGTCCTTGTTGGCGAAGGCGGGTGCTGCGGCAATCAGGCCGGTGGCAACCAGGGTGGAGATCAGAACCGATTTCATGTGGAATTCCTTTGTTTGAATGACAGTGAGTGTCCCGGGCACGGGTTGGCGAACGCTACCGGATATCGACGGGCCGAAAAATGCTTCAGATCAATTTGCGAAGTCATCAGCATTCGCTGTCGGCGCAGAACAACTAACGCCGCGACAGCGCCAGGCGTTGACAGCTTCGCTCTCCGGCTTGGCCAGAGCCGCCGGCAGGCCGGTGGTCCCGTTGGGAAGTGCCA
>JALHNN010000212.1:3782-4133 GCA_022843505.1 Sulfuritalea sp. | reverse complement strand
GCCGAGCGCCGCCGTCCATTCCGGCATGGCGACCGCGGGCCCGCGCAGGATGACGATCTCGGGTGGGGTCAGCATCTCCTCGAGCGCGCGCAGCATCGTGGCGAAGCCGCCGGGCGACTGGCGCACGTGCGGCCAGTAGAGCCCGAGCGTGCGCTGCGCCGCCGCCAGGTAGCGGGTTTCGCCCAGCAGATGGCCGAGCCGCTGCAGGGCGAAGGCGGCGATCCCGCTGCCCGCCGGCGTTGCCGTATCGTGCCCGCTCTTGGGACGGTGGATCAGGGTTTCATGGTCGTGCGCGGTGAAATGAAAGCCGCCGGCCTCCTTGTCCTCGAAGCGCTCCAGCAATGAGTCGGC
>JALHNN010000212.1:0-3772 GCA_022843505.1 Sulfuritalea sp. | reverse complement strand
CGAGTTCGACAGCGAAGCCGAGGTCCTCGCGGCGGAACTCGGCCTGCAGCATTTCCAGCAGGGCGGACAGCAGGAAGGCGTAGTCGTCGAGATAGGCATTGAGGTGGGCGCGACCGTGGCGCGAGGTGGCGAGCAGGCGGCCGTGGCGCCAATGCGTCCCGCGCAGGAAGTCGACAGCGCGCCGGGCGGAATGCAGCCAGTCGTCGCGGCCAAAGACGCGCGCGGCATGAGTCATGCCCTCGATCATCAGCGCGTTCCAGCCGGTCAGGACCTTGTCGTCGCAGCCCGGGCGCATGCGCTGTTCTCGCGCAGCGAAGAGCTTTTGCCGCACCGCCTCGAGCAGGACTTCCTCGCCGTCGCCCAGGTCGCCGGTTATGCGGGCGTGCCAGTGGCGGTTCTCGAAATTCGGCGGGCCGTCGAAGCCCCAGCGCCGTCCCGCCAGCGCCGACTCCTGGGGGGTCAGTACCCCGGCGATCTGTTCGCGGTCCCAGACGTAGTACTTCCCTTCCTCGCCCTCGGAGTCGGCATCCAGCGCGGAGTAGTAGCCGCCTTCCGCGCCCTGCATTTCCCGCATCGCCCAGGCCGCCGTTTCCTGGGTGACGCGCGCGAACAGCGGATTCCCGCTTTGCCTCCAGGCGTCGGCGCACAAGCCGAGCAGCGGGCCGTTGTCGTAAAGCATTTTTTCGAAGTGCGGGATCTCCCAGCGCTCGTCCACACTGTAGCGGGCGAATCCACCGCCGATCTGGTCGTAGATGCCGCCTTCGCACATATGGCGCAGCGTGGTCAGCGCCATCTCGCGGTAGCCAGGACTTTCCCGCGTCAGCAGGAAGGCGAGATCCGTGGGGTGGGGGAACTTCGGCGCCCCGCCAAAACCACCGTGCACCGGGTCGAAGGCGCGCGCCAGCATGGCTTCGGCCGCGGCCAGCGGCGCCGCATCGAAGCTCGCCTGGGCGCTGGGGGCTTCCGGCACGGTGTCCATCATCGCTGCGCGCAATTCGACGGCCTGGGCGGCGATGTCCTCGCCGCGTTCGGCATAGGCGGCGGCGACGCGCTCGCAGAGGTCGACGAAACCCGGCAGGCCGTAGCGGGGTTCGCGCGGGAAGTAGGTGCCACCGAAGAAGGGCGTGCCGTCGGGGGCGAGGAACATGGTCAGCGGCCAGCCGCCGTTGCGCCGCGTCAGCAGATGGTGGGCCGTCTGGTAGATCTGGTCGAGGTCGGGGCGTTCCTCGCGATCGACCTTGATGTTGATGAACAGACGGTTCATTACCGCGGCCACGGCCTCGTCTTCAAAGGATTCGTGGGCCATGACGTGACACCAGTGGCACGCCGAATAGCCGATGGAAAGCAGGACAGGGCGCTTCAGCTGGCGTGCCAGTGTGAGCGCTTGCTCATCCCAGGGTTGCCAATGAACAGGGTTATCAGCGTGCTGAAGGAGGTAGGGCGAGGTTTCTGCTGCAAGCCGGTTGCTCAGTGTCATGGTCGGCGATCAAGCGAAGCAAAGCTGCACTATACCCGATAAAAATAGTCGGATAAGGTGCTGCAAAGGACGGGCAGGATGTGGAGCGTGGAAGGGGATTCAGGCAGCCAGCGGCCGGGTCAGATGCCCATTTTCCCGAAGACGGTGTCGAGTTTTTCCTGCAACGTGGCGGCGTTGAAGGGCTTGACGATGCAACTCGTGACGCCGGCGCGCATCGCCGCGTTGAGCTTTTCCTGCTTCGCTTCGTTGGTGATCATGATAAAGGGCAGGGCCTGCAACCGGGCATCGGCGCGCACGTTCTGCAACAGTGTCAGCCCGTCCATGTTGGGCATGGCCCAATCCGAGACCACGAACTCGTAGCCGCCCTGGCGCAGCTTGGAGAGCGCCACGGCGCCGTCCTCTGCCTCTTCGACATTGGTGAACCCGAGCTCCTTGAGCAGGTTGCGCACGATCCGGCGCATGGTCGAGAAGTCATCGACCACGAGGAATTTGAGGGAGGTGCGGTCGGGCAGAGTCTCGAGGGGCAGGGCCATGGATGGCACTATGCCCGAGCCACAAGCCCGGCAAAACCGGGAATACCGGTGGGAACTGCCTAGCTATCCGGAAATAATTCACGCCACCAACGCTGGCGGCCGGCAGGTGCCGGTTTTTCGACACCCAGGCCTTTGGGCGGCAATCGGCTCATGATCCATCCTGGACCCGGCGGGTGCTTCGACGAACCGCAGGAGGAACCCAGGTTGTTCGGGTCGAAGATCTTGATCAGGCGCGGGTTTTCGAGGTTGTCCGCGTACACAATGCCGCAGTAGGTTTCGCGGTGTTCGCTTCCTAGCAGATCGTCGATTCCCGCCATGAACGCGGAAACCCGTTCCGGGGCCGCCGGGGTAGCGCCGGAAGTCGGCGCGGGTGACACGCCGAACGCGTGCAGGTACCAGCCGGCGGCCGGGTCGATGCGCTGCCACAGCGCGGCCAACTGGTCCCAGGCCAGAACCGACCAGAGGCGGCCGGTGTAGAGGCGCTGGAATTCGGCAGGATCGGTCACGCCGGCGTTTCTGCCTGAGGTGCCGGCGGACGGTTGGCTCAATACGACAGGGTCTTGACGCTCGGCTGCAGAAAATACGCGGCAACCTCGGCCGGTTTGGCGACGCCGATGCCTTCGATCAGGTCGGTCGGCTTGAGGTCGGCATTGGGCAGGAACAATGCGCAGACTTCGACCTTGGCGCCGGCTTTCATCAGCCCCTGCAGCAATTCCTTGGGCGACTTGTTCATCGGCTTGAGCACGGCGGACTCCTTGTCCTTGACCGCCAACAGGCCGCCGTCGCTGCACAGGAGTACGCGTACCGCGGCCTTCTGCGCCAGTGCCTGACTGGCGAGAACCATGGCCACGCCCTGGGTTTGGGTGACGCCAGTGTTGATGCTGACGAAAAGCTCGGCCGGGCTCTGGGCCTGGACGGGGAGGGCGCTGGCAAGACCCAGCGCGAGGACGATGGAAAGCTTGTGCATTTTTGTTCTCCGGTGATTTGCTGCGGGCTGCCGGACGGCAGGGTGCCGTCCGGCGGACATGGCAGACTTACTTCTTCGCTGCCATGGTGTAGCTGCCGTCGGCATTGAACTTGACATCGGCATCGAGGAAGTACGCCTGGAGCTTGCCGCCGAGCAGCTTGACGGTATCGTAGGCCTCGCCCGAGCGCGCGCCCGTGCCGCAGACGAAAACCACCGGCTTGTCAGTCGGCAGCGTGCCGAACTTCTTCTCCAGCTCGTTCATCGGGATGTTGACCGATCCCTTGATGGTGCCGGCCGCCACCTCCTTCGGGTCGCGAACATCGACCAGCATCACCGACCCCGGGTTGGCCTGCCACACGGCCTGGAAGGAATCGACCGTGACCGAACCCTTTTCCTTGCCCGGCACCAGCGCCGCCGAGCCAGCTGCCGGACTGGCGGCTGCTCCTGCGGGAGAGCTTGCTGTCGCCGGTGCACCATGCAGCTTTTCCCACTCCGGATAACCCGGCGGATAGGTCATGACGTTGGTGTAGCCGAGCTTCTTCGCCTTCTCCGCCGAATTGTCGGAGAGCACGCACTCGAGGCCACCACAGTAGTAGATCAGCGGCGTGGTCTTGTCCGCGGGCAGCTTGTCGACATGCTTGTCGAACTCGGTGTCGGAGATGTTGATCGCGGTCGGGATCATGCCCTTGTCGGCGACGCGCTTGGGCCGTGCGTCGATGAGGACATACGGCGCCTTGTCCTCGGCGAGCTTCTTGATGTAGGCCGCCGATACCGACATCTGGGCCCCCTTGGCTT
>JALHNN010000211.1 GCA_022843505.1 Sulfuritalea sp. | reverse complement strand
TCTTTCCGCAGATCGCCGGGCGCCTGCGCGAGCGGATGATGGCGGCCCTGTTCACCGAGGAACTCGGCGCCGTGATCCAGATCCGGCGCGAGGAACGCAGCGCCGTGATGCAGGTGCTGCGCGATGCCGGCCTGGGTGCCTGCACCCACGCCATCGGCGGCACCAACACGGCCGATGAGGTGCGCATCTGGCGCAACGCCAAGCCGGTGTTCGCGGCCAAGCGCGCCGAGCTGCAGCAGGCCTGGAGCGAAGTCAGCTTCCAGATCGCCAGCTTGCGCGATGACCCGACCTGCGCCCGCGAGGAATTCGATGCGCTGGCCGATGCCGGCAATCCCGGTCTGTCGGTTGTCGCCACCTTCAGCGCGGCGCCCTTCGTCGCCAGCGGTGCGCGGCCGAAGATCGCAATACTCAGGGAACAGGGGGTTAACGGTCATGTCGAAATGGCCGCCGCCTTCGAGCGCGCCGGCTTCGCGCCCTACGACGTGCACATGTCCGACCTGCAGGCCGGGCGCGTCCATCTGGCGGACTTCAAGGGTTTCGCCGCCTGCGGCGGCTTTTCCTACGGCGACGTGCTCGGCGCCGGCCAGGGTTGGGCCAAGTCGGTGCTGTTCCACGAGCGCCTGCGCGACGAATTCACCGCTTTCTTCCAGCGCGGCGACAGCTTCGCGCTGGGTGTGTGCAACGGCTGCCAGATGATGGCCCACTTCTCTCCCATCATCCCCGGGGCCCAGGATTGGCCCACGTTCCAGCGCAACCGTAGCGAGCAGTTCGAGGCGCGGGTGGTGATGGTCGAGATTCCGCAATCGCCGTCGATCTTCCTTGCCGGCATGGCCGGCTCGAAGCTGCCGGTGGTGGTGAGCCATGGCGAGGGCCGCGCCGAGTTTGCCGCGGCCGCGGCGCAGGGCAGGGTGCTCACCGCCCTGCGCTATATCGACAACCGCGGTGCCGTGGCGACGACCTATCCCTTCAATCCCAATGGTTCGCCAGAGGGCTTGGCTGGCGTCACCACCGCCGATGGCCGCTTCACCATCATGATGCCGCACCCCGAGCGCACCTTCCGCACGGTGCAGATGTCATGGCATCCGGACACTCTCGGTGATGACTCGCCGTGGCTGGAGATGTTCAGAAACGCCCGCCGCTGGCTGGGCTGAGTGTCGGCTCCTGTGGTACGGCGATCGCAAGTGAAATCGGGGCCGAAGCCCCGATTTCATTAATGGTATCCGTGAGCCAACCTCAGGACGGACTGTTCTGCGTCTGTGTCTGTGTTTGCTGAACCGGCTGTTGCTGAACCACCTGCTGCTGCTGGACGGCTTGCACGGCGGTGGCCAATTGTTGAGCCAACTGCGGTGCCACCGCGACAACCGACGGATTGGTTGATACCGTCAATACCGAAGCAGTGACGGCGGCAAATACTGTCGGTACGGCGGCCTGGACCGCAGGAATTTGGGCAACGGTCATGGTGGAGGATGCCAACTGGGCGGCCGCCTGAGGGGCGACCCGCATCACTTCAGGCGAAACCATGATTCTGGCGGCGATCGCCATGGCGCTGGCCGTCTGCGTCATCGATGCCGTTGGATTGGTGCGAATGACGGTCATTGCCGCGTTCGCAACGGCCGCCGCCGCAGCGGGGTTGGTCGCAAGCAGTCGCTCCGCCGCCGCCATGGTTTGTCCGGCGAGTTGAGCGGCGCGCTCCGGGTTGCCGCCAGACAAGACGGCAATGGCCTGAGCGATTGTGGCCGGGTTACCCGAATTGATGGCGGCTTGAAGCGCAGGCGGAAGCGCCTGTTGCTGGCTCGCTTGCTGCGCCTGCGCGACGTAGGGAACGGAACCTAGCCCGATCAGGCTGGCGGCAATCAATACATTTATTTTCATGGACTTCCCCTTGTCGAGGGCGAATATCGAAGGCGGCTCTCGCGAGCCTACTCCACCTTGGCCTTGGCGCGCAAGTCATCGATGTGCTTCTGCACCATGCGCTGCGTCAGTTGCTGGCCGATCTGGCCCTTGGCTTCGTCGACGCCGGGGAGCTTCAGTTCGCGTGTGTCTTCGAGCAGGATCACGTGCCAGCCGAAATCGGTCTTCACCGGCGCTTCGGTAAACTTGCCTTTTTCCAGCTTGGTCATGGCGGCCGAGAAGGCCGGCACGAAGGAGGCCGGGTTGGCCCAGCCGAGGTCGCCGCCGCGGTCCTTGGAGCCCGGGTCCTTGGATTCCTTGGCCAGGTCGTCGATCTTTTCGCCCTTCTTCAGCTTCTCGATGATGGCCTTGGCTTCGTCTTCCTTTTCGAGCAGGATGTGACGCGCCTTGTATTCCTTGCTGCCGAGCTTGACCTTGATTTCCTCGTATTCCTTCTTGATCTGCTCGTCGGTGACCGGGTTGCTCTTGACGTAGTCATTGAGGTAGGCGCCGATCAGCACGCCCTGGCGCGCGAGGTCGATCTGGCCCTGGACTTCCGCCTTCTTGTCGAAGCCCTTCTTGATGGCTTCCTGGGTCAGCACTTCGCGGCGCACCAGTTCTTCCAGCACGGCCTTGCGCAGGTCCGGCGAATCGGGCTGGCCTTGCGCGGCCTGGCCGGCGATCAGGGCATCGGCGCGGGACTTGGGGATGACTTTGCCATTGACGGTGGCAAAGGTTGCCGAGTCGGCCTTTTCCTTCTTCTGGGCAAGGACGGGCGCAGCGGCGAAAGTTGCGGCGAGGCCGAGCAGGATGGCGTGGCGGAAATTGCGATTCATCGTGGTTCCTGAATGAAAGGAAGGATTCAAGGTTCGTCGGGGGCTTTGGCGGTGATGCTGAGTGCGTGGATTTCGCGCTTCATCAGCGGGCCGAGAGCATCATACACCAAGCGATGTCTTTCCATTGTCCTGAATCCGGCAAAGCGCGGCGAGACGATGCTCAATCGGTAATGGCCGCCGCCGGATTTTGCCCCGGCATGTCCGGCGTGCTTGGCGGAGTCGTCGATGATCTCGATGACGGTCGGTTCGAGCGCGGCGAGGCAGGCGCGCATCGCGTCGATCGTGCTCATGATTTCGGAAACACCTGCCTGAAGGGGCGCACCGTGACGCGGGCATAGACCCCGGCGGCGACATAGGGGTCGGCATCGGCCCAGGCGCGCGCCTCATCCAGCGAGTCGAATTCGGCGACGATCAGGCTGCCGGCAAACCCTGCCGGGCCCGGGTCGGGGCTGTCGATGGCGGGGCAGGGGCCGGCCAGTGCCAGGCGCCCGGCAGCGTCGAGTTCGGTCAGGCGCGCAAGGTGGGCGGGGCGGGCGGCGAGCCGGCGCTCGAGGCTGTCCGGGATGTCGTCGCCGACGATGGCATAAAGCATGGGATCCTCCGGTGGATTCGAGGAGGGAACTCAGCCCTTGCCCTGCGTGGGCGGGACAGGCTCTTCCTTCTCCTCGGGGATGTACTTGGCCAGCACCAGGCCCTGCAGGACGATGAAGACCAGCATCAGGCCCATGCTGCCGAAGAGCTTGAAGCTGACCCAGGTGTCGGTGCTGAAGCTGAAGGCGACCCAGAGGTTGAGTACGCCCATGACGGCGAAAAAGCCGATCCAGGCGAAATTGAGCTTCGCCCACAGCGGCTCGGGCAGGTTCATCTGGGCCTGGCTGAGCATGGCGCGGATCAGGTTCTTGCCGAAGAACTGCGCCGCGACCAGCAGGGTAATGGCGAACAGCCAGTAGAGCACGGTCGGCTTCCACTTGATGAAGGTCTCGTCGCGCAGCAGCAGCGTGGCGCCGCCGAAGACCACGACCAGGCCGAGACTGACCCAGAGCATGGTGTCGACCTTGCGGTGGCGGTGCCAGACCCAGGCGATCTGCGCCATGGTCGCGACAATCACCACGCCGGTGGCGATGTAGATGTCGAAGACCTTGAAGGCGATGAAGAAGAGGATGACCGGGAAGAGGTCGAAGAGGAATTTCATTGTTTGAATTATATGGCCGCGGCCGAGTTGCCAATCGAGCGCAGCGAGCAAATTAGTCGCCCCCTTCCCGGGGAAGGGGGTGGGGGGATGGTTCATCACTTTTGACGCATAAATTCAGCGAAGCAGAATTTATGCAGTACCGGAGGCCGGTCGGCGCGGGCCCGTCGGGAAAGACATGGCCCAGATGGGCGTCGCAGCGGCTGCAGACGACTTCGGTGCGGCGCATGAAATGGCTGTTGTCATCGTTTTCCGCGACGGCGCCCGCCGCCAGCGGCGCGGTGAAGCTGGGCCAGCCGCAGCCGGAGTCGAACTTGGCTGCCGAGTCGAACAGCGGCTCGCCGCAGCCGATGCAGCGGTAGGTGCCGGCCTCCTTGCTGTCCCAGTACTTGCCGGTGAAGGCCCGCTCGGTGCCCTTTTCGCGGGTGACGTGGTACTGCATCGGCGTCAGCTGGGCACGCCATTCGGCCTCGGTCTTCCTGATCTTGTCGCTCATGGGCTTCCTCCGGAGGGGCTGACTATAATCGCCGCCATGTCCGTTCTGATCAAGTCCGAGGCGAAAAGGTTCAGGTTGCGTCGATGCGCGTGATCGTCCTCGGCGCCGGCGTGGTCGGCGTCGCCAGCGCCTGGTACCTCGCGGCGGACGGCCACCAGGTGACGGTGGTCGATCGCCAGCCTGCCGTCGCGCGCGAAACCAGCTTCGCCAACGGCGGCCAGATTTCCGTGAGCCACGCCGAACCCTGGGCCAATCCGGGGGCTCCGCTGCGGGCGCTGAAATGGATGGGGCGCGAGGATGCACCGCTGCTCTGGCGCTGGCGCGCCGATCCGGCGCAATGGGCCTGGGGCCTGCGCTTCCTGCGGCAGTGCACGGCGGCGCGGGCGCACGCCAACATCCGCGCCATCGTCGGGCTGGGACTGGCTAGCCGCGCGGCGCTGCAGGCCTTGCGGCGCGAGCTGGGCCTCGAGTACGACCAGCTGGAACGCGGCATCCTGCACTTCTATACCGATCCCGGCGAGTTCGAGCGCGCGCTGCCGCAGGCCGCGCTGATGCGCGAATTCGGCTGCGAGCGGGTGGCAAAGACGGCGGCCGAGTGCCTGGCCATCGAGCCGGCGCTGGCGCAGTCGCGGCTGACTATCGTCGGCGGCACCTATACCGCGGGCGACGAATCGGGCGACGCGCGGCGCTTCACCGAACTGCTGGCGCAAGCCGCGGCGGCGCGCGGTGTGGCGTTCCGCCTCGGCAGCGCGGCCGCCGGCCTGCGCTGCGTAGACGGGCGCGTGCGCGGGCTGCGCCTGGCCTCGGGCGAACTGCTCGAGGCGGACGCCACGGTGGTCGCGCTGGGCAGCCATTCGCCGCTGCTGTTGCGCCCGCTGGGGCTGGCGCTGCCGGTCTATCCGGCCAAGGGCTATTCGGCCACCCTGTTCCTGCCCGAGGGCGTGGCGGCGCCGACGGTGAGCCTCACCGATGACGGCCACAAGCTCGTCATGTCGCGCCTCGGACAAACGCTGCGGGTGGCCGGTACCGCCGAGTTCAACGGCTATGACACGGCGCTCAACCCGGTGCGCTGCGACGCCCTGCGC
>JALHNN010000210.1:3836-5526 GCA_022843505.1 Sulfuritalea sp. | reverse complement strand
CACCGGGGCCGCCGGGCGCTGGTAATCCGGCATCATCGAGCATCCGGCCAGCATCGCGACAAGCGGGAGCAGGCGCTTACTCATGGCCTTCCTCCCCGCGGTGACGGGCGTGGCCGGGGAAGATGCGACGCACGACAAGGAAGAAGACGGGGACGAAGAACACGGCGAGCACCGTCGCCGTGATCATGCCGCCCATGACGCCGGTGCCGATGGCGTGGCGGCTGTTGGCACCGGCGCCACTGGACAGGGCCAGCGGCATGACGCCGAAGATGAAGGCAATCGAGGTCATGACGATGGGGCGGATGCGCAAGCGGCAGGCTTCCAGTATCGCGTCGACGAGTTCCATGCCCTGCTCCTGCAACTCGCGGGCGAACTCGATGATCAGGATCGCGTTCTTCGCCGAGAGGCCGATGATGGCGATCAGGCCGACCTTGAAATACACGTCGTTGGTCAGGCCGCGCAGTTCCACGGCGAGCACGGAACCGAAGATGCCCAGCGGCACCACCAGCATCACGGCAAAGGGGATCGACCAGCTCTCATAGAGCGCGGCGAGGCAGAGGAAGACCACGACCAGCGAGACGGCGAAAAGGAAGGGCGCCTGGCTGCCGGACTGGCGCTCCTCGAAGGAGGTGCCGGACCATTCGAATCCGATGCCCGGCGGCAGCTTGGCGGCGACTTCCTCCATCGCCTTCATGGCTTCGCCGGTGGAGCGCCCGGGCGCGGCATTGCCCGAGATCTTCATCGCGGGCAGGCCGTTGAAGCGATCGAGCTTGGGCGCGCCGGTGACCCAGGAGGCGCGCGCCAGCTCGGCCAGCGGAATCATCTCGCCGCGCGCGTTCCTCACCGGCAGGCGCAGGATGTCCTCCGGCGTGCGCCGCGTGTCGGGCTCGGCCTGCATCTGCACCCGCAGGACGCGGCCCTGGCGCACGAAGTCGTTGATGTAGGCCACGCCCAGCGCCGACTGCAGCACGTCGTTGAGGTCGGCCAGATCGACGCCGAGCGCGCGCGCCTTGAGGCGATCTACATCGAGAAAGATCTGTGGCCCCGCCTCCTGCCCTTCGGGGCGCACGCCGACCAGCGCCGGGTTCTGCCCGGCCAGCCCCAGCGCCATGTTGCGGGCTTCCAGCAGCTTGTCGCGGCCGAGGCCGCCGCGGTCCTGAAGGCGGAAATCGAAGCCGCCGATGGCTGCCAGCTCCGGTATCGGCGGCACATTCACGGCGAACATCATCGCCTGCTTGATGCGGAAGAAGGCCATGTTGGCGCGACGCACCACGGCCGGCGCCTCGGCATCCTTGCCAGGACGCTCGTCCCAGTCCTTCAGGCGGACGAAGGTGATCGCCGCGTTCTGGCCGCGACCGAAGAAGGAAAAGCCGGCGACGCCGATCACGTGTTGGACTTCCTTCTGCTTGAGGAAGTAGGCCTCGGCTTCCTGCAGCACTTCCAGGGTGCGCTCGCGCGTCGCGCCCGAAGGCAGCTGGATCACGCTGATGAAGTAGCCCTGGTCCTCGTCGGGCAGGAAGCTGCCCGGCAGCTTGCTGAACAGCCAACCGGTGGCGCCGAGGATCGCGAGATAGACGATCAGCCAGCGCCAGGGGCGGCCCAGCATGGCGCGGGTGCCGGCGAGGTAGCGTTTCACGGTCGCGGCGAAGCCGCGGTTGAAGAAGCCCAGGATGCCATGGGTGGGTACCAG
>JALHNN010000210.1:0-3826 GCA_022843505.1 Sulfuritalea sp. | reverse complement strand
AGGTCGTCGCTGCCCGGCTTGTGCTTGAGCAGGGTGGCGCACAGGGCGGGCGTCAGCGACAGGGCCAGCAGCGCCGAGAAGGCCATGGTCAGCACCAGTGTAACGGCGAATTGGCGGTAGATGGCGCCGGTGGAGCCGCCGAAGAAGGCCATCGGCACGAACACGGCGGAAAGCACCAGGGTGATGGCGATGATGGCGCCGACGATCTGGTCCATGGCCTTGCGCGTCGCTTCGCGCGGCGGCAGGTTCTCCTCGCTCATGATGCGCTCGACGTTCTCGACCACCACGATCGCATCGTCGACCACGATGCCGATCGCCAGCACCATCGCGAACAGCGTCAGCACATTGACCGAATAGCCGAACAGGTAAAGACCGACCAGGCCGCCGACCAGGGCCACGGGCACGACGATGGCGGGGATGAAGGTGGCGCGCAGGTTGCCGAGGAAGACGTACATCACCAGGAACACCAGCGCCATGGCCTCGGCCAGGGTCTTCAGCACTTCGCGGATCGAGATGTCGACGAAGCGCGAGGTGTCGTAGGGGATGACCCAGGAAATGCCCTTGGGGAAATACTTCGCCAGGTCGGCCATGCGCTCCTTGACCGCCTTGGCGGTGTCCAGCGCGTTGGCCCCGGGCGCCATGCGCACGGCGATCGCCGCCGAGGGCTGCTGATCGGTGCGCGCGGCAATGCTGTAGTCCTGGGCACCGAGCTCGACGCGGGCAATGTCCCTGACGCGCACCGTGGCGCCCCCGGCGTTGGCCTTGATGATGATCTCGCCGAATTCCTCGGGCGTGGCCAGGCGCGAACGGGTGACGATCACGGCGTTGATCTGCTGGCCCTCGGCCGCCGGCAGCTGGCCCAGTTCGCCGGCGGCGAGCTGGGTGTTCTGGGCGCGCACCGCCCTGGCCACATCGGCCGGCGTCAGGCCATAGGCATGGAGCCGATCCGGCTTCAGCCAAAGGCGCATCGAGTATTCGGTGCCGAAGAGGATGGCCTCGCCGACGCCCGGTGTGCGGCGGATGTTTTCCAGCACGTTGGCTGCGGCATAGCTGCCGAGGTCGACGTTGGTCAGCGACTTGTCGGGCGAGAACAGCGAAATGAACAAGAGGTAGTTGCGCGCCGCCTTGTTCACCGTGATGCCGAGGCGCCGAACTTCCTCGGGCAAACGGGCCTCGGCGCGCTTGATGCGGTTTTGCGCTTCGACCGAGGCGAGATCGAGATTGGTGCCGGCTTCGAAGGTCAGCGTCACGGTACCGATGCCCTGCTCGGCGGCCGACTCCATGTAGAGCAGGCGCTCGATGCCGTTCATCTCCTGCTCGATCAGGGCGACCACGGATTCCTCGACCACCTGCGCCGAAGCACCCGGGTAGTTGAGGGTGATCGAGAGCGCTGGCGGCGCCACCGCCGGGTAGCTGGCCACGGGCAACTGGCGCAATGCCAGGCCGCCCGCGAGCAGGATGATCAGGGCGATCACCCAGGCGAAGATCGGCCGGTCGATGAAGAACTTGGCGAACATGCTTGTGGGTGCCTACTTCTTCTCTGCGGCGCCGGGGGGGCCCGATTCGAGCTTGGCCGACGGGGCAGACGCGGGGCCGGAAACCGGGGCGGAAGTCGGCGCTGGCGGGACGGCGCTCGAAGGCGGCGACATGCCCTGCATGCCGGGACCGGAGCCCGGCACGCCCGCGCCTGCACCGGGCGGCGGCCCGGGTTTCCTGGTCGGATCCCAGGGCACGGGTTTCACCGTCGCACCGGGGCGCGCCTTCTGCAAACCGTTGACGATGACCTGATCGCCCGGCTTGAGGCCGCTTTCGACGATGAAATCGGTTCCCGCCATGCCGCCGGTCTTGACCGGGCGCGGACTCACCTTGCCTTCGGCATCGACCACCATCACGGCCTGTCCCAGCGGTGAAACGGTGACCGCGCGCTGCGGGATGCGGATCGCGGCTTCGACCTCGGCCTGGGGAAAGCGTACCCGGGCAAACGTGCCGGGCAGCAACTCACGCCGCGGGTTGGGAAACTCGGCGCGCAGCAGCACCGAGCCGGTGTTCGGATCCACCGCGAGGTCGGTAAAGCGCAGGGTCCCCGGCTCGGGGTACAGGGTTCCGTCTTCCAGCAGCAAGCGGACCTGCGCCGCCTTGGCCGCCTTCTGCTTGCCGGCCTTGACCGCCTGCTGCAGGCGCAACATGTCGGAATAGCTTTGCGAGAACTCGACGCGGATCGGGTCGAGTTGTTCGATAGTGGCCAGATGCGTCGCCTCGCCCTTGCCGACCAGCGCGCCTTCGGTCACGAGGGCGCGGCCGATGCGCCCTGAGATGGGCGCCGGCGGCACGGCATTCTCGAGGTCAAGCCTGGCCCTGGCGAGCGCGGCTTCGGCCTGCTTGTGGCGGGCCGAAGCCTGATCATATTCCTGCTGGCTGACGGCCTTGAGCTCGAGCAGCGGCTTGAGACGGCTGAAGCTGGCGGCAGCACTGGCCAGATCGGCCTCGGCAGCGGACAGATTGGCCTGGTAGGTACGCGCGTCGATGCGGAACAGCGGCGTACCGGCGGCGATGTCGCTGCCTTCGGCGAACAGGCGCTTTTCAACCACGCCCTCGACGCGGGCGCGAACCTGCGCGCTGCGAATCGCCATCAGGCGGCCGGGCAGGTCCTGGGTCAGCGTGGCGGCGCCGGTGGCGACGACGACGACATCGACTTCGGGCGGCGGCGGCGCACCGGGTCCGCCGGCAGCAGGGGCGGCGGCTGGTTTTTTTTCGCCCTCGCCGCAGGCGGCGAGCAGCACCAGCAGCAGCAACGCATAAGTAATCTTCATACCGGACTCCGCAAGCGAGGCGCGATGCACGGGCCAGGCAATGCTTCGGATCGTAAGGCCGGCCACGTGCGCGCGCGAGAGCGCGAGTATTTCATGTTGCAAACAAAAAAGGCAGCCGAAGCTGCCATTTTTTGCGCAACACCGTGTTGCCGCGTCAGTGGCGCTGCTTGCGCAACCGGTCGATCGCGGCGAGCTGGGCGATGGCTTCGGCCAGTTCGACCTGGGCACGCGCGTAGTCCATTTCCGAACCGCGGTTGACCATGGCCTCCTCGGCTAGCTTCTTGGCTTCGAGGGCCTTGGCCTGATCGAGGTCGGTACCGCGGATTGCGGTATCGGCCAGGACGGTGACCAGATTGGGCTGCACTTCGAGCAGGCCGCCGGCAACGAAGATCAACTCTTCCTTGCCTTCCTGTGTCTGCACGCGCACGGCGCCCGGCTTGATACGGGTCATCAGCGGCATGTGGCCGGGCATGATGCCCAGTTCACCCGCTTCGCCCGGCAATACGACGAACTGGGCCAGGCCGGAGAAAATCATCTCCTCGGCGCTGACGACGTCGACATGAATGGTCATGGCCATACTTTACCCCTGTGAAGGGGGAAGGGGGAAGGGGGAAGCGTTTGGAAGGTGACCCTTCTCTCTTCTCCCTTCTCTCTTCCCTGAATTACTGCAGTGTCTTGGCCTTTTCGAAGACTTCTTCGATCGGTCCGACCATGTAGAAGGCCTGCTCGGGAATGCTATCGCATTCGCCGTCGACGATCATCTTGAAGCCCTTGATGGTGTCGGCCAGCGGCACGATCTTGCCCGGCGTGCCGGTGAACACTTCGGCGACGTTGAAGGGCTGCGACAGGAAGCGCTGGATCTTGCGCGCGCGGGTCACGGCCAGCTTGTCTTCCGGTGCCAGTTCGTCCATGCCCAGAATCGCGATGATGTCGCGCAGTTCCTTGTAGCGCTGCAGGTTCGACTGCACGCGGCGGGCGACGCTGTAGTGCTCTTCGCCGACCACCAGCGGATCGAG
>JALHNN010000209.1 GCA_022843505.1 Sulfuritalea sp. | reverse complement strand
TGCCGTCGATCATTCCTGTTCCAGTGCCTGCCACTGGCTCAGCGCATTGGCCCGCCTGCCCTCAATGTTGACTGCCCAGGACTTGGCGGCAATCGCTTGTCTTGCATGCACCGCTGGCTGATGGTGTGCGGCACCGCAAATATCGCCGTGCCTCCAGCGCCGACTCTTCCTTGCCGGCTCAGATGCCGGGCGATCGCTGCCTCCAGCGGATCCCCCGTGCACCCGCCGGTGATGGCCGACGCGCGATCGGCGGTGGCGACTGGTCATCGTGCCCGGTCCGATAGCCCCTCGATTGGACGAGCACCGGTTCTAGCCATGCAGAAGGATCTCGCGCGGCGTGGTTTCGAGGATGGATTGTCTGATGGTTTCATGCAGCCCGCTGTCCAGGATGTCGAGCGGATTGAAATCGTCTGTCAGCACCAGGCCCCCCTCGACCCGCGGCAACATCCTGCCCTGGCGCATCCCCAGCGCGACGAGGGGCTGCGCCAGCGGATGGACGTCAGGAATGCTGGTCGCGAGTGCCTGGCCTACCTGACGGTTGGATGCCACCAGCACCAGGTTGCCGCCCTTCGCGGCAGTGCCGGCGATGTCGAATAGCGGAAATGCGGCGATCTCCATGAACTGTGTCTGCATGGTGGTCACAATGGCCGGAGACAGGAGCGGCCCGGCCCGCGCATCGGCAATGACGTTGATCGCCATGATGCCGTTCGGGCTCAGGCGTGCCTTGACCCGCGCCAGGGCCTCGCGGCTCAGCAGGTGGCTGGGGGTCGAGTCCCCGGAGAATGCGTCCATGATGATGATGTCGTAGCTGCGGCCTTCCTGGGCGAGGAAGTAGCGGGCGTCCTCGATCACCACGGGGCGGTTCAGGCGCAGGTTGAAGTGCTTTTCCGCCATGGCCACGACCACGGGGTCGATGTCGATGGCTTCGACATCAATGCCGCGTTGCTGCAGCCTCGCGGCGATCAGGCCCGCGCCGAGGCCGACGACCAGGGCTGATTTCGCCTCGGGCTTGATCGCCAGGGGCAGGGACTCGAGAAGGTAGGCATACTCATAGATCGACTGGCCGGACTTCATGTCGATGCCGCCCTGGACCAGGCCGTTGATCATCATTTCCCGCGTCTGAAAGTTTGAGCCGATGTACTCGACGACCTTGACATTGCCGTAGTAGCTGTCGATGCCTTCGATCAGGTTGGCACGCGTGCCATCCGGCAGACTCACGGAAGGCAATTTCCCGCCGGGAAGCATGAAGACGGCCGCCAGCAACAGGGCGCCGGCGCCGGCGCCCGGTCGCCGCCCGTAAAACACGAAATAAGCCAGGCCGAGCAGGACCAGCATGGCACCGCAAATCTGGTAGGCGCGGGATACGCCGACGACCCCGATGATCCAGTAGCCGGCCAACGCCGTCCCCACCATGCTGCCGAGTGTCGAAAGGGCATACAGCACGCCGACGGTGCGGCCGAGGCTGGCCAGTTCGCGGGCCGCGATCCTGACCACATAGGGCGAAACGCAGCCCAGCAGCAGCAACGCCGGAACGAACAGCAGAGTGGCGCTGAGCAGGGCTCCGCCGCGCAGACCGAGCGGTACCGAAATCAGGATCGCCCACGGTTTCAAGGTCGGTACCAGCAAGACCAGGATGCCGGCGGCGATGATCAAGCCGTAAAGCCATGCCGGAGATGGATGCTTGTCAGCGAGGACTCCGCCGAGCGCATAGCCGGCCGACAGCGAGAGCAGGGTGACCGTGATCAGCGCGGTCCACACATACAGGCTGACACCGAAATACGGACCGATGACACGCGCTCCCAATACTTCGACGACCATGATCAGGCCGCCGCAAAGCGTGGTCGTCAGCATCAGGAAATAGCGGAACGAATCCGAATCTTGTCTTGACATAACCGACTTTCAGGATTGAGCGTGGGGGCGATTGTAATTGCAGTTCCCGCCGTTTGCTTTGCCAGGGCGATGCAATGCCAACATGAATGTCGGCGTTTGACGCTGCGGCGCAAGTCCAAGATAATCCGTGCGCAATCCGCTGCGCCCGGCGCATTTTTTTGCCTGGGCTTGTGCAGCGGGCATTGTCACGGGAAGCTCCTCCCTCTTTCTCGGGACCTGATCGTTGTCTGAGAATCGGCTTTACCCCGATTGTTGCCCGCGGCTCTCGGTGTCACGCGAGGGCGGTCGTCTGTCGCGGACGTCGGGTGTGACCGGCGAATGAAGCAGCGGCGCCAGCTGCCGATACGCGGCCGCGGGGTCGCTGCGGTTTGCCCCTGTGGTAGCGGGCGCCCGCTGCCGCAGTGCTGCGGCAGCGCCGAACTGGCGCGGCAGATGGCGAAGGCCGTCGGTGACCATCAGGCCAACCGCATCGATGCCGCCTTGGCCGGATATGGCGCGATCCTTCGAATTCATCCTCAGCATGCGGATGCTCTCCACTATTCCGGAGTCATTGCGTTCCAGCGCGGTGACCTGGAACAGGCGCGGGCGCGGATAGGGCAGGCCATCGCATTGCGTCCCGATGTCGCTGCCTATCACGCCAATCTCGGCAATGTGCTGAAGCGTCTCGGCAATCTCGGGGCCGCTCAGGAGTCCTTTGCCCGGTCCTTGGCACTTGACCCCGGGCAGCCGGCGATTCACTACAACTACGGGCTGTTGCTGCTGGACCTTGGCCGGAGCAAGGAAGCCGTCGACGCCTTGCGGCTGGCGCTCAGGCGCCGGCCGGATTGGCCGCTGGCCTGGCAGGAACTCGGAAGCGCCCTGCTCGCGGAAGAGGCGATCGATGCCGCCGCCGCCGCCTTCGCCAATGCCCTGGAGCTTGACCCGCGGTTGGCCTCCGCGCATCTCAGGCTGGGAACTCCCCTGATGCGGTCTGGCGATATCGCCGGCGCCATCCGCGGCTTTCAAAAGGCCGAAGAGATCAATCCGGACGATGAGGCGCCGTGCTCGTCCCGGCTGTTTGCGCTGGGTCTCAGCATCGAGCATGACGGCGCCGCAATCCTTGCCGAACATCTGGACTGGCAGAGGCGCTTCGGCGACAGCATTCCGCGCCTGCCTGCCGTCGTCCGTTCGCGCGGGGACAAGCTGCGGATCGCCTATCTCTCCGGCGACCTGCGGCGCCATCCGATGCGCTTCTTCGTGCGGCCGATGCTGCGTCATCACGACCGCCGGCATGTCGTCGTGACAGCCTATGCGACTCCGAGCCATCCGGACGATGGCTTCACCCATGAATTGCGCCCGCTGGCGGATGACTGGGTCGATTGCCGAGGGATGACCCCGGCCGCCCTCGCGCAGCGCATAGCCGGCGACGGAATCGACGTTCTGGTGGACCTTGCCGGGCATACTGAAGGTGGCCGGATGCTGGCGCTGGCGGCGCATCCGGCACGATTCCAATGCACCATGCTGGGTTATATGGCTACCACGGGGGCGCGGAGCATCGACGCGCGCATTGCCGATGCCGTGGCAATCCCGCCGGATGCGGAAGCCTGGTTTTCGGAAAAGATACTGCGCCTGCCGCACAGCCAGTGGTGTTATGTGCCGGATGTCGTGACGCCGCCGGTCAACGACCTACCGGCATACCGCGATGGCTACCTGACCTATGGCTCGTTTCACTCCGTGGCAAAGATCAACTCGCGCGTTCTTGCGCTCTGGGTGCAACTGCTGCGCAGTCAGCCCAGTGCGAGGCTGCTGCTCGTGGCCTGGGGCGAGGCGGCCAAACGGCATCTGCGCGCGCCCTTCGAGCGCGCCGGCGTCGACTCGCGGGTCATGGTAATCGATACCCAGCGGTATGACCGCTACCTTGAGCTCTACCATCGCATCGACGTCTCGCTGGACGTGTTTCCCTATGCGGGTGGAACCGTGAACTGCGAATCGCTCTGGATGGGGGTGCCGGTGATGACTCTGGCTCACGATTCCCCGGCCGGGCGCGGCGGGGCGTCGATCATGGACGCTGCGGGAATGCCTGAGTGGGTGGCGCGCAGCGAGTCGGAGTGGATCGAGCGCGTCGCCGAACTCGTCGCCGATCTTGGCGTGCTGGCGGCCGTGCGCCGGGAGTTGCGTGGGCGCCTGCGCGCCTCGCCTCTGATGGACGCGCCGCGCTATGTGGCCGATCTGGAACGCCTGCTTGCGGCGCAGGTATCCTGAAGCGGCGCTCCGCATATTGAGCACGATTCTTGCATTGACCTATGGTTTTCTTCCTTGCTGACGGCTCGGGCACGGACAAATTGAAACCCGCATCAATCCAATCCAAAGGTGTTCTCATGTCTCTCCTCGCTGCATCCAAACAAGGGCTCGTAAAGCTTTCCTTTCTGGCCTCGCTGGCCATATTGCCATTCGCCGCTGAAGCCCAGGACCACACGCGCAAGGCACAGTTCGACAGCCGCCTCGGTTCCGTGAAGGCACTGAATATGGCACTGTCCAGCGATGCCGGCGCGGCGCGCCCCGAGGTCAAGGCGACCATCGCCAAAGTAGCGGCTCGCCAGAAGGAAGCCGAGGAACTTGCCGCCGTTGGCGAATACGACGCTGCGCGCCTGATTCTCGACGAGGGCTACGCTTTGCTGACGAAGACCCTGGCCACCGTCAAGGCTGCCTCCGGATACGCCGGCCCGTCGGGCGCCGCAGCGGCGGAGGGCGCCGGCGCGTCATCCAGGCAGGCGGCCAGCGAGCGCCTGTTGGCCAGCGCGCGGTCGCTGCTCGATGCCGCGAAGCGGGGCAGCGCCGAAGCCGGGGGCGGCGGCACCGCCGACCTGGCGCGCATCGAGTCTGCCATTGCTGCAGCCGAGCAGGCGGGAAGGGCAGGTGACCATGGTCGTGGTGAGTCCCTCGCCAACGATGCACTGAAGGAACTGCGGCCGCTGCTGGTTACGCTCAAGGGCGGTTCGTCCGCCAGCACTGCCACTGCCGTGGCGGCCGATGGCGAAAAGGACAAGGCTCAGCTCGTGGCCGCGTTTGACAGGGAACTGATGGGCGCCAAGGCGATCCTGGAGGCCCTGAAGCGCCAGAACCAGGAGAAGCGTGCCGGCAAGGATGGCGAGATCGCGGACATCGAAACACGCCTGCGCCAGGCCGAAACCCTGCGCGGCGTGGACATTTCGGCCGCCAACAAGCTGCTCGACGACGCCTACAAGCAGACCAAGCAGGCATTGCAGGCGGTCAACGTCGCGAGCGTGCAGATGGCGTCCGCGTCAAGCTCCGGGGCGACCAGCGGCGGCGGCGCAGAGGCGCAGCGCGCCGAGATCGATCGCCTGCTGAAGTCGTCGGCGCTGCTGCGCGATGCCGTGCAGCGGGTCGGCAAGGAGAAGGGTGCCGACAGTTCCGCCACCCTGTCGCGCATCGATGCCTTGTCCGCCGAAGCCCGCAGCCGCCAGGCGTCGGACCCGGCGCGTGCCCTGCAGGCGGCGACCGAGGCCAACCAGACCGCCAAGGATGCCCTGGCCAAGTTGAGGTAGCACTTACCGCGATCGGCCGCTGGGCTCGCCCCACGGCCGGTAGCTGCGTATCACCGCGTGCGAATTGGTGCTGCGCCGTCGGCGAGCGGCAAAGAGCCCGTT
>JALHNN010000208.1:4526-5560 GCA_022843505.1 Sulfuritalea sp. | reverse complement strand
GCGTCCGGTTCCGACCGTTCCGCCGGCAAGGCCGGCCACCTTGGTCGGTGCCGGATTTTGCGCGATACTTGGCGCGCTCCCATTCCCTTCCGAAAGCCCGAGATGAAATTCCACCACACCGTGATGCTCGTTGCCGGATTCGCCTCCGCACTTGGCATCGTCGCCAACGCTCATGCGCAAACCGCGCTGGACAAGGCGCAGAAACGCTACGAGGACGACCGCAAGATCTGCGCCGACGAGACCAACTCCAGCCAGCGCATGCAGTGCCTGCGCGACGCCAAGGCCGAGTACGACAAGGCGGTCGCTGCCGCTGGCGCCAAGGCCGCCGCACCCGCCGCGGCGACGACAAAGGCCGTTGCGGCTCCGGCGGCGGCCCCATGCACGAGCTGCGGCAAGGTCACCGCGATCAAGGTCGTCGAGAAGCAGGGCGAGGGCGGCGCGGCGGGCATGGTGGTCGGCGGGCTGGCGGGGGCCCTGCTCGGCAACCAGATCGGCAAGGGAGGCACCCGCGACGTTGCGACCATTGCCGGCGCCGCCGGCGGTGCCTATGCCGGCAAGAAGATCGAGGAGAACATGAATTCCGGCAAGCGCTGGGAAGTTTCGGTTCGCTTCGACAACGGCGACGAACGGATGTTCAGCTTCGACAAGGATCCTGGCTTCAGCGTCGGCTCGCCCATTCTCGGCAGCGGCAACACCATCGTCGCCCGCTGAGCACGCCGGCTAGTTCCAGCCGCCGCGTGAGCTTTCCTCGAACTTCTCGCGGTCGCGGCTGAACAGTTCCTCGAGTTCCTCGCGGCCCGCTTTGGCGACCGAGAGCATCTGGTTCTCGTCGTGGAAATGCGGGATCAGCGCGTCCATGGTGGTGACGTTGTGGCGGCGGAAGCTGTCGGCCATCTCTCGTGCCCGATAGGCGTCCACCCCCAGTGCTTCAAGGACATGGCGGCCGGTCTTCAGCGCCGCCTCGAAGGTCTCGCGCTCGATGACCTCGACCCGGCGCGAGCGCAGCTCGACATAGTGGCGGACGTTGCGCGCCC
>JALHNN010000208.1:3728-4516 GCA_022843505.1 Sulfuritalea sp. | reverse complement strand
CAATGATCCTGAGCTGCGGGAAGTTGGCGCGTGCCAGGTCGACCAGGGCGAGGCTGTCGTCGACGTCGTCGATGGCATTCACCAGCAGGCGCGCCTTGCCGGCGCCGGCGGCGTTCAGCAGGTCGAGGCGCGTGGCGTCGCCGTAGAACACCTTGAAGCCGAATTTGCGCAGCATTTCGATCTGGTCGGGATCATGGTCCAGCACCACCGCGTGCATGCCGTTGGCGAACAGCAGGCGGCCGACGATCTGGCCGAAGCGGCCGAAGCCCGCGATCAGCACGGCGCCGCCGGCGTCCTCGTCGATGATGTCTGCCTCGACTTGCTGTGCCGACGCCAGGCGGTCGGCGAGACGGTCGCGGAGCATCAGCAGCAGGGGCGTGCAGGCCATCGACAGGGCCACGGCGATGGTCAGCAGGCCGCCGGTTTCGCGGTCGAGGATGCCTGCCCCCTGCGCCGTGGCGAATACCACGAAGGCGAATTCGCCGCCTTGCGACAGCAGCAGCGCGAACAGCCAGCGCTGCTTCGTCGTGATGCCGATGAAGCGCGCCAGGCCCCACAGCATCACGGTCTTGAGGATGAGGAAGCCCGCCAGCAAGAGGGCGATGCTGCCCGGTCGCGCCAGCAGCAGGCCGAAGTCGATGGCCATGCCGACGGAGATGAAGAACAGCCCGAGCAGCAGGCCCTTGAAGGGTTCGATGTCGGTTTCCAGGGCGTGGCGGTATTCCGAGCTCGCCAGCAGCACGCCGGCGAGGAAGGCGCCCACGGCCATCGACAGACCGACCAGGGAC
>JALHNN010000208.1:0-3718 GCA_022843505.1 Sulfuritalea sp. | reverse complement strand
CGCGGATGTCGGCGCGCGCGGGCACCAGGATGAGCCAGGGAAAACGCCGGTCGTTCATCAGCAGCACGCGGCAGAGCGGCAGGCGCGCCACCTCGCGCGTATCGGCGGCGGCGATCAGGCGCAGCGCCGGCCGCGTCAGGTAGCGGCCGACCACAATGATGCCGGCGATCGCCGCGATCGCCTTCAGTGCGTCGAGCCCGGGCGTGGTGGTCGCTGCGGCATGGGTGGCCATCAGCGGAATGGCGGCCAGCAGCGGGATCGCGGCGATGTCCTGGAACAGCAGGATGGCGAAGGCGCTGCGCCCGGTCGGCGTGGGCAGCAGGTTGCGTTCGCCCATGGTCTGCACGGCGATGGCGGTGGAGGACAGGGACAGCGCCAGGCCGGCGACGAGCGCCAGCTTCCAGTCGATGCCGAAGGCGACACCGCCCGCGATCAGCAGCGCGGCGCAGGCCGCCATCTGCAGGCTGCCATTGACGAAGACTTCGCGGCGCATTGCCCACAGGCGCTTGGAGTCGAGTTCGAGGCCGATCAGGAACAGCATCAGCACCACGCCGAACTCCGAAAAGTGCATGATCGATTCGACGTCGCTGACGAAGCTGAAACCCCAGGGGCCGATCAGCGTGCCGGCGATCAGGTAGCCGAGCACCGAGCCCAGGCCCAGGCGCTTGGCCAGCGGCACGCAGAGCACCGCTGCGCTGAGGTAGATCAGGGCATCGCGCATCATGGCCCGGTCGCCGTGTTGCTCGGGGAGACGTCGATCGCCGTATTGCCAGCGCCGACTTTCAGTGCCAGCCAGGCCTCCAGCCGCTCGCGCAAAGCCTGGCCGTGAGCCCCCAGCGCGGTCTCGGCCAGGTCATGCGCACCATGGATGATGCATGGCTCGAGCCAGTTCATGCGGCAAAAGCGTGCGGTTTCCTCGATCGGCCGCGAAAAGTCTGCGAAGGGGCGCTCGTGGATGCCGTTCGCGGAATAGCTCTCGGCCTTGCCGCCGGTGGTCGCCACCCACAGGCAATCCTTGCCCTGCAGCGCCGCGGCGCCGTCGCCGTAGGCCCAGCCGTAGGCGAACACCTTGTCGAACCAGTGTTTGAGCAGGCCCGGCACGCTGTACCAGTAGACCGGATGCATCCAGACCACCAGCCCGGCGCGCATCAGCGCCGCCTGCTCGGCGCCGACGTCGATGTCGAAATCCGGGTAGCGGTCGTACAGCGCGCAGACCTCGAGGCCCGGCAGGTCACGCACGGCGTCCAGCAGCATCTGGTTCGCCCGCGATTGCGAGGGATAGGGGTGGGCGAAGACGAGGTAGATCATCGGGCCTGACGATACACCAGCTTGCGCGGCAGCGGCCCCGCCTATTTGCAGGGGTAATGCCGTTCGAGCAGGGGCAGCAGCCAGCTTGCCACCGGGGTTTCCCGTTGCGCGGGATGATCGGCGAGGTGGCGCTCGACCAGCTTGTCGATTTCGCAAACGCAATCGCGGAAGCAGATGCGCTGCCCCTGCAGCGCATCGATGATTCCTGCCAGGTAGCCGTTGTAGTGGCCTGCCCGGTAGGCATTGGCGAAGGGGTCCTGGCGATTGAAGGCTTCGGCTTCCTCGCGGAACTGGCGCAGCTTCGCGGTATCCGTTTCGGCACGCGCCGGCAGGGCGGCGAGCCAGAGCACGACGCAGGCAAGCAGCAGGGGACCGCCGCGGCCGGTTCGCAAAGCGTGTCGGTCAGTGCGGTGAGTCACCGGCACTCGGTGCGCGCGGCAGCGCCTGCTCGACGCTGACGCAGTCCTCCTCGACCACGACGGCCTCGCCTTCGATGATCTGCCCGCCGGTGGGCGTCGTGCTTGCCGCATCACGTGCTGCGCGGCGCAGCGTGCGGGTCTTCCACCACAGCCAGGCCCAGACGCCGAGGCCGAGCACGGCGACGACGACCAGCAGCGCCAGGCCAAACAGGACGCCGAGCACCAGCAGGACGGCGCCGACCAGCAGCGCGGGGAGGGTTCTGAGCATCGGTGGGGCGGTTCGCCTAGGCGTCGATGCCGACGATGTCGTCAGGCTCGAATTCGTCGGGTACGGTGCCGTCGCCGATGCCGGTGACCATGGCGGCCATGGTCTCGCTTTGCTTGACGAAGTATTCGGCGCTGATCGGGTCGTAGAAGCGCTGGCCGAGGGCGACGTCGCTGAAACTGATGCGGTGGCGGGTGGGATGGGCGGTCATGGATGGGCTCGGCGTTGTCGGTTGGTGAGATCAAAAGCAAAAAGCCCAACCTTGGGTTGGGCTATGGTGAATTCTTTGGCCCGCGAATTCTATCAAAACCCAGAATTGGCAGCTATCAATCTCTGTCCGGACAATGCGTCGTGCGTGGAAGGCGAAGGTCCTGGGTTGGGCGTAGCTTCAAAGCCGGGCCCTAGAGCGATTCGGCCCCAAACGCCGACGTCGGGTTGGTCGTGATGTCATCCGGCACCTCCAGGCTCGCCTGGTGGACGTCATCCGGCGCGGTGTTGTCCGTGACCTTCTTCTGACGCTTTTCTTCCTTCTTGTTTTTTTTCGCCAGTTCTTTCTGGCGCTTCTCGAATTGGTAGTTTGGTTTGGCCAAGATGGTCACCTTGAATCGCCGTACGGGCCGAGTGGAATAAAGTATCGCGAAAGCGACGGCATGTTGGACTGGAGCATTCGCGCCAGCTTTACACGGAACGGTCCAAGCAGGAAATCAAAAGCGCTGGCCTTTGGGGATGGGGCCTCGATTGCGAGCTTTGGCACTCCCGCTGGTCCCGCGAATTTTCGGAGGATTGGCTTCGTTCACGATCAGGTTACGGCCATCCAAGCTCATGCCATTGAGTTCGGCAATGGCTGTGTTCGCCTCCTGGTCGGAGCCCATCTCGACAAATCCATAGCCTTTCGAATGCCCCGAATCCTTGTCGGCACATACCAGGGCTGAAATGACGATTCCGTGCTTTACGAACATCTGTTCGAGGTCAGCCTTGGTGACGTTGCCGTCCAGATTGCCTACGTATAACTTGTTGTTCAATGAAATTCTCCAGATAGATGGGGAGTGATTATTGGTCTTGGTGCAGTCATGGGTCAGGACTTCCGCCCGTGTGTTGCAGAAGCCCTTCGCCAACGTCCTTCCACCTTGAAGTGACGATCAAGCTTGGGTTTTGGCATCAGCAGGTTCCTGCCCTGGGTCTTTCTTGAAATCCTGTGCGACTGGATCGCGGTTCGGAGTTGTTCCATGGTCACCAGAATGGTGGCGGATTCTCCCTTCGGCGTATAGGCAGCAAGACCAGACTTGACGGCGATGATGCGGTCTTCTGCAGCAGCCATTTTTGGCTGATCTGAGAGGATCTCGAGGGCAGGAGCTGTCAGCGTGAAACCGTCTTCTGAAACGCCGATCAATCCAAAGGATGAAAGGCGCTGAATCGCCTCACCCATTTTCTCGACGACGGGGATGAAGCCGTGAACCAGTTCAGCGGCGGCGATGATCTCAGCAAGCTCAGCAGGTCGCCGCTTTGAGGCAAGCGCGGTGGCCACCAGAATGATTGCATCGATATCGTGAACCGGGCGCATTGAGGTATGAAAGAAGTGACCTGCAAAATAATCTACATTTGCTGCCATGTAGAAAAAGAAAAAGGCCTGCATTGCTGCAGGCCTCTGTAATTCTGGCTCCTCGACCTGGGCTCGAACCAGGGACCTACGGATTAACAGTCCGGCGCTCTACCGACTGAGCTATCG
>JALHNN010000207.1 GCA_022843505.1 Sulfuritalea sp. | reverse complement strand
CGCCGAATGGGCCATGGTGCAGCAAATGCAGCTGGTGGTCGACCAGTTCGACGAATTCGAGGACGCCTACCTGCGCGAGCGCAAGCAGGACATCGTGCAGGTGGTCGAGCGCGTGCTCAAGGTGCTGCAGGGCAAGGCGCGCAAGATTTCCCGGCGCAAGGCCGCGGGCGAGGACGACCTGATCGTCGTCGCCAACGATCTGTCACCGGCGGACACCATACAGTTCAAGAACCTCAGGATCGGCGGCTTCGTCACCGACCTGGGCGGCTCCACCTCGCATTCCGCGATCGTCGCCCGCAGCCTGGCGATCCCGGCTGTGGTCGGCATGCAGCATGCGCGGCCGCTGATCCAGGACGACGACTTGCTGATCGTCGACGGCACCCGCGGCGCGCTGATCGTCGATCCCGACCTCGCCGTGCTGCAGGAGTACCGGCTGCGCAAGGCCGAACTCGAACTCGAGCGGTCCAAGCTCAAGCGCCTGATCGGTTCGCGCTCGCACACCCTGGACGGCGAGGACGTCGAACTCCACGCCAACATCGAATTGCCCCAGGACACCGATCGTGCGCGCGAGGTCGAGGCCGACGGCGTCGGCCTGTTCCGCACCGAGTTCCTGTTCATGAACCGCGACGAGCTGCCCGACGAGGAAGAGCAGTTCGAGGCCTATCGCGCGGTGGTCAAGGCCATGGCCGGCAAGCCGGTCACCATCCGCACCCTCGACATCGGCGCCGACAAGGAGGCCCGCGCCCTGCGCAAGCGCGCCGGCAACCGCATCTCGCCCAACCCGGCGCTGGGCTTGCGCGCGATCCGCTTTTGCCTCGCCGAACCCCAGCTGTTCCTGGTGCAGTTGCGCGCCATCCTGCGCGCTTCGCACTACGGCAAGGTGCGCCTGCTGATTCCCATGCTGGCCCATGCCCAGGAGATCGAGCAGACCCTGTCGCTGATCGAGTTGGCGCGCCTGCAGCTGAACGACGCGCGGCAGAAGGTCAGCCGCGTCGAGATCGGCGGCATGATCGAAATCCCGGCCGCCGCCCTGGCCCTGGGCCCCTTCCTGCGCAAACTGAACTTCCTCTCGATCGGCACCAACGACCTGATCCAGTACACCCTGGCCATCGATCGCACCGACGACGCCGTCGCCCATCTCTACGATCCGGTGCACCCCGCGGTGCTGAGGCTGATGTCGCAGACCATACAGTCCGCCCAGCGCGCCCTGATACCGGTGGCGGTCTGCGGCGAAATGGCCGGCGACCCGAAGCTGACCCGGCTGCTGCTCGGCATGGGCCTGCGCCAGTTCTCCATGCATCCTTCGCAGCTCCTCGAAGTCAAGCAGCAGGTGATGATGTCCGACACGGCCCAGCTCGCGTTGCGTGTCGGCAAGCTGCTCAAGCTCGATGAGCCGGACAGGATCGCCGAACAGCTGGAGAAGCTCTGAGCGTCGATTGACAAGCCTGGCGCGGCGCGGCATAGTTTGCCCATCGCGCCAATTTGACTCGACTTGCGGGCGCGCAACAAATTCGGCTAAGGTGAGGCAGTTTGGTGCCCGGCCCGTTGCCGGGCATTTGTTTTATTGCGGCTCAACATGTCAGGTATCGGCACCGTCAGCGCGCAGCTTGCGCATTTCAGCGAACCGCTACGCCTCAAGGGCGGAGGGGTGCTGCCCGCCTACGACCTGGTTTATGAAACCTACGGCCGCCTCAACGCCGCCAAATCCAACGCCATCCTGGTCTGCCATGCGCTTTCCGGCCACCACCACGTCGCCGGGCAGAGCGCCGAAAACCCGGGCAACGTCGGCTGGTGGGACAACATCGTCGGCCCCGGCCGGCCGCTCGACACCGATCGCTTCTTCATCGTCGGCGTGAACAACCTCGGCGGCTGCCACGGCTCCACCGGCCCGGCCAGCACCAACCCCGCCACCGGCAAGCCCTGGGGCGCGGATTTTCCCGTGGTCACGGTCGAGGACTGGGTCGACGCCCAGGCGCGCCTGGCCGATTACCTCGGCATCGAGGCCTGGGCTGCCACCATGGGCGGCTCGCTGGGCGGCATGCAGGCCATGCAATGGACATTGTCCTACCCCGAGCGCGTGCGCCATGCCCTGGTGATCGCCGCCACGCCCAAGCTGTCGGCGGAGAACATCGCCTTCAACGACGTCGCCCGCCAGGCCATCCTCACCGACCCGGATTTCCACGGCGGCCACTTCTACGAGCACGGCGTGCGCCCGCTGCGCGGCCTGCGACTGGCGCGCATGCTCGGCCACATCACCTACCTGTCCGACGACCAGATGGCGGAGAAATTCGGCCGCCGCATCAAGTCGGGGGCGGGCAGCTACGGCTTCGACGTCGAGTTCGAGATCGAGTCCTACCTGCGCTACCAGGGCGACAAGTTCGCCGGCATCTTCGACGCCAATACCTACCTGCGCATGACCAAGGCGCTCGACTACTTCGACCCCGCGCTCGACTACGGCGACGACCTGGCCAAGGCCCTGGCCCGCGCCCGCGCCGGCTTCCTGGTGATCGGCTTTTCCACCGACTGGCGCTTCTCGCCCGAGCGCTCGCGCGAGATCGTCCATGCCCTGGTGCACAACGGCCAGGACGTCGCCTACGCCGAGATCGAAAGCGTGCACGGCCACGACTCCTTCCTCATGGATGACCCGCACTACCACGCCGTGGTCGCCACCTACCTGAAACGGATCACGCTTTGACGGGCGCCTTCGAACGGGCCGACTTCGACCTCATCGCCGGCTGGGTGCAGCCCGGCGAGCGCGTGCTCGACCTCGGCTGCGGCGACGGCGCGCTGCTGCGCCGCCTGATCGACGAGCGCGGCGCCAAGGGCTACGGCGTCGAGCTGGAAGACACCGAAGTGCTGGCGGCGATCGCCAACGGCATCAACGTCATCCAGGGCAACCTCGAGCAGGGCCTTGCCGGCTTCGACGACCAGACCTTCAACCACGTCGTGCTCTCGCGCACCCTGCAGACCGTGCGCCATACCGAGCGCATCCTCGGCGAAATGCTGCGTGTCGGCCGCGAGGCCGTGGTCAGCTTCCCCAACTTCGCCTACTGGAAGAACCGCATGGCGGTGATGAGCGGGCGCATGCCTGTGTCCGAAGACCTGCCCTACGAGTGGTTCGACACGCCCAACCTGCGCTTTTTCACCATCCTCGACTTCGAGTCGCTGTGCCAAAAGATGGGCCTGGTGATCCGCGAGCGCCAGGTGCTCGACGACGCCGGTCGCGCCGTCACCGAGGAGCAGAACTTTCTCGGCAGCCTCGCCGTCTATCGGCTCGGGCGTTAGGCGGCCTCGTCAGGCGGCCTCAGGGCGGCAGCGCCATCAGGAAGAAGCCGAGTGCGAAGCTCGCGATCGCCGCCGCCGCCGCGCCCGGCGCCAGCCGCCACAGCCTGATCCGACCGCGCAGCCAGTAGATCAGCAGGCCGCTGTGCACCATGGCCATGCCGCCGAAGGCCAGGAAATAGAGCAGGGCCATGCCGAAGGCCGCCATGCCATGCGAGATTTCGGCATCCGGCACGCCGGCGTAGGCGATGCGCACCACCAGCGCCGACACCAGAGCCGCGACCAGGTAGCCGCCCAGCACTGCCGCCGTCCGCATCGCCAACGACGGCACCGGCCCCGCCTCAGCTGTCATAGGAAAGGAGGTCGACCTCGGCCGCCTCGGTGCGTAGCGGGATCAGCGCCTGGTAGGCCGGCGAGGCGTGCCAGGCCTCCAGCGCGGCGCGGTCGGGAAAGCCGGCGACGACGACGTCGGTGTGGTGGTGGCTGCCCGACAGCACCTGCGCCAGCGTGCCGCGAAAGGCGAGTTCGGCACCGAAGGGCGCCAGCGTCGCCGGCACCCGCGAGCGGTACTCCGCCCATTTGCTTGCGTCCTTGACGGTGATGTGGCCTATCAGCCAGGCTTTGCTCATTGCTGCTCCTTGTCGAATTCGCGCAATCGTGCGGCGACGAAGCCGGCGATCACGGGCGGCAGGGAATCCGCCGCGGCGAGGAATTGCTCCAGCACGCGGTCGCGCTGGAAGGCGCCGTCGAGGTACAGAAAGGGCGTCTCCTTGGACAGCGCTGCCGCCTCGCCGTCATCCACCTGATAGTGGGTGAAGCCTTGTCCGGCCCGCCAGGCGATCGAGTGCTCGTTGCGGTGCTTGTCGTAGGCGAGCTGGAAGCCGACCGGTTCGCCATCCCCGTCCTCCCACACGACGAGGTCCATTTCATGGCCATGGAACCAGCGACGACGCGGTTCGCCGTTCACCTGCTGCACCCGAGGCAATTCGCGCAGGCTCATCGCGGGGTTCGGCGCCGGCTAGCGCGCCACCCAGCCGCCGCAGACGGGGAACACCTGCCCCACGAAGCAGCCGGCGGCGTCGCTGCACAGGTAGGCGGCATATTCCGCATCCTCGCGCGCGCTGACCAGTCGCCCCAGCGGGACCTCGCGCTTGAGGCGTTCCTGGAAGCGCGGATTGGCCTGAACCTCGGGTGGGAAGTAGGTCGGATTGTCGACGAAGTTCTGCGCGATCGCATTGACCTGGATGTTCTGTGCCGCCAGCTCGACGCCGACGGCCTGCACATAGGCCAGCTGGGCGCCGCGCGCCGCGCTGTAGGTCGAAGCGCGTTTCATGCCGCGCAGTGCGGATGCGCTGCCCATCACCAGGATCTTGCCGGCGCCGCGTTCGAGCATCTGTGGCAGGACTGCGCGAACCAGCCTGGGCAAGGGATCGACCAGGGCGGCAAACACTTCATGCCATTCGGCGTCGGTTACGTCGCCGACCGGTGTCGTCGGCGCCGGGACGGCGAGGCAGGCGACCAGGACATCGACCCGGCCTGCGGCGGTCACTATGGCCGCGGGCGCCGCCGGATCGGACAAGGCTTCCAGATTCGGGATCACTGCCGCACCATGCCGCGCGAACACCTCGCACAAGACAGGCCCCATGAAATCCTCGGCCTGCGTGACCAGAACGCGTTTGCCTGCGAGCATGCCGGTTGCCATGGTTCCTCCGCCAGTTGATGGCGCCGATGATACAAGCCCCGGCCACATTCATGGCGCGAACGGGTGCCGGGCGGATGGCCTGGTCCCCCATGGGCCGTGTGCCGGCTGGGGGCGTGTCTTCATGCGGTCGGCGGCTGCGGTTGGCGCCTGCGGTGATGATCGGCCTGCTCCGGAACCGGACCCCGGCCGGTCCGCCTGTCCGCGCAGCTAGAATGCGGTTCCGCCCCAACGACCTTTTCCATGCCCACCTGGCTTGCCGCGCTGTTCACACGGCGCATGCTGATCTGCGTCTTCACCGGCTTTTCGTCGGGACTGCCGCTCTACCTGCTGCTCAATCTGGTGCCGGCCTGGCTGCGCTCGGAAGGCGTGGATCTCAAGACCATCGGCCTTTTCGCCCTGATCCAGTTTCCCTACACCTGGAAGTTTCTCTGGTCGCCGCTGCTCGACCGTTACGCGCCGCCGCTGGGCCGTCGCCGTGGCTGGATGCTGATCACCCAGATCGGCCTGCTGGCCTGCATCGCGGCGCTCGGCCTGTTCGCGCCGGGCAGCGAGATCGTGCCCATCCTCTGGCTCACCGCC
>JALHNN010000206.1 GCA_022843505.1 Sulfuritalea sp. | reverse complement strand
CGGCCTGGATGCGTTTTTCCAGCGCCTCGTCGAGTGTCAATCCTTCACGCAACTTGACAAACAACACCACGCGCACATCGCTGCCGCTGCCTGGCGGCCAGTCCTGACCGATAACGATGGACTCGACGACCTCGTTGAGCTTCTCCACCTGACGGTAGATTTCAGCCGTGCCAATGCGCACGCCACCGGGGTTCAGCGTTGCATCCGAGCGACCATAGATGATGAAGCCGGTATGCGCCGTAATCTCGGCGAAATCGCCGTGACACCAGACATTGTCGAAGCGCTCGAAGTAGGCGGCACGATATTTTGTTCCATCGTCATCCTTCCAGAATCCTATCGGCATAACTGGAAAGGACCTCATACATACCAACTCGCCTTTTTCGCCACGTACTGGCCGGCCGGCGTCATCCAGGACATCGACCGCCATGCCTAGTCCGGCACACTGGATCTCTCCACGATAAACGGGAGCATTGGGATTACCGATGACGAAGCACGAAACAATGTCGGTACCACCGGAAACCGAGGCAAGCTGGATATCCGGCTTGATATGGGTGTAGACATAGTCGAAGGCTTCCGCGACCAGCGGACTGCCTGTCGAAATCACTGCGCGCAATTTGTCCAGACGATGTGTTTGGCGAGGCTTGAGCTCAATTTTGGCAATGGCGTCAATGAACTTAGCCGAGGTACCGAAATGGGTCATGTTTTCGGCGTCGGCATAGTCGAACAAAACGCTGCCACGACCGACAAAAGGTGAACCGTCGTAAAGCAGCAGTGTCGCGCCGGACGCCAATCCGGTCACCAGCCAGTTCCACATCATCCAGCCGCAGGTGGTGAAGTAGAACAGGCGGTCATTGATCTGCACGTCACTGTGCAACTGGTGTTCCTTGAGGTGCTGCAGCAGTACGCCACCAGCGCAATGCACGATGCACTTGGGCACGCCGGTAGTGCCCGAGGAAAACATGATGTAGAGCGGATGATCGAAGGGCAGGCGTTCGAAACGGATTTTTTTCTCGCCGGCGAAACCTGCGAGAAAATCAGCCAGCGACGTGCCATGTCTCATGGCGGCGATGTCACCGACAGCACCGGCCGATTTTCCTGCATAGGGCACCACGACTACCCGCTTGAGCGACGGCATGCGTGCAGCAATCTCAGTCACCTTACCCAAGCAGTCGATCATCTTGCCGTTGTACCAGTAGCCGTCGCAGGCAAACAGCACTTTCGGCTCGATCTGACCGAAACGGTCGAGTACGCCCTGCACACCGAAATCCGGTGAGGCCGAGGAAAATATGGCGCCGATCGATGCGGTGGCCAGCATCGCCACCACGGTCGCGGGTATGTTCGGCAAGTAGGCGGCGACGCGGTCACCCTTGCCGACGCCAAGCGCGCGCAGGGCAGCGGCAGTCTGCGCCACGGAGCGATAAAGCTCGGCGTGGCTGGCGCGGCCTTTGACCATGTCCTCACCCCAAAACACCAGTGCATCCGCCCCATCGCGGCGACGCAGCAGGTTTTCTGCAAAGTTCAGGCACGCCTCGGGGAACCACTTTGCACCGGGCATCTTTTCGCGGTCAATGACGACCGTTTTTCCCATGTCACCGACGACCTCGCCTAACTCCCAAACCGAGGTCCAGAACTCCTCGGGGTTATCAATCGACCAGGTATGCAGGCTCGAATAGTCGGCGCCGGCGAGGCGGCGATTCCAGCGCCGCTCTGCCGTCTGCATGAAGGCGCTGAGACGGGTGGCAGCGATGCGTTCGGTTGAGGGCTGCCAGATCGGCATGGCACGTGCTGTCGTCGAACTCGCGCCTGATTTTGGATCCAAATTGCTCATGGTGTGCCGATCGTGGCGAAAAGTGCAGCAAACAGCTCTTTCTCGCTAGGCACATTCTCAACTATCGCTTGCGAGACGCGTGTTATGTTCAGATAATGACGATAATTCATGTTTTCTGAGAAATTGTTGCCGCCCCATGTGCCACATCCCATGGACAGCGAAAAGGGCAAACCGTTGTCAAAGCTGCCTCCGGTGGCAATGCAGTGGGCCTGATTGAAGATCACGCGCGAGACCGGCAATGTGAGTCCTAGGCGAAGCGCCCGCTCGGACATCGCGCTGTGCAATCCAACCGAGTGTCCGGCACCCTGCCAGGCGTAGATTCGCTTGACAATGTGCTCCGCATCGTCGAAGTCGCGGGCGGTGTAGATCGCTAGTACCGGACTCAGCTTCTCGCCAGAAAACGGATGTTCGGCACCGAAGCCGTTCTCATCGACCATCAGAATACGGGGGCCAGTCGCCGCGATTTCATTAAACCCCGCTCGCTCGGCAATCACCTGCGCCGATTTCCCTGTCACGGCGGCGGACAGCTTGCCCTCCGGCCACATCAATTGCTGCAACACAGATTTCTGCGTTTCATTCAAAAGTACCGCGCCACGCGCGGCTAGCGCCGCAAGCATTTTTTCACGGACGACCTCTACGATGACCAGGCTGTTCTCCGAGGAACAGCTGGTTGCATTGTCGAAGGTCTTCGACCTCAGGACGCGGTCGGCTGCTGCATCGAGGTCCGCAGTTTCATCAACGATGCCAGCCACGTTGCCGGCACCAACGCCAAAGGCGGGTGTGCCACTGGTGTAGGCTGCACGCACGTTGGATTGGGAGCCGGTGGCGACAACCAGATCGCATTGGCGCATCAGTTCTGCGGTCGACTGCTTGGTAATCGGTGTGGGCAGCAACTGTACGAGATCGCGTGGCGCCCCGATGCGGTCGAATTGATCATGCATGAACGAAATCAGCCGATCTGCCGTGCTCCATCCCTTTGGCGAGGGGGCAACAATTACCGCGTTGCGCCCCTTCAGGGCGTTTATGATCTTGTTTGCAGGCGTCGCCCCAGGGTTAGTGGATGGGGTAATGGCACAGACCACTCCGACCGGACGCGCGATCTCGACAATGCCAAACTCCGAATTTTCAGCTATCACGCCAACGGATTTCACCCCGGCGAGATCGCGCAGAAGCCCAAGCGTCTTGCGATGATTTTTCCGGACCTTGTCCTCGACGTTTCCAACGCCCGTATCCCTAACCGCTAGTTCGGCCAGTTCGCGGTTGCGCCCCGGTTCCATGATCGCCCATCCAGCGGCGGCGACAGTAATGTCGACTTGCTCCTGCGACCAGGTTTCATATACTTGCTGAGCGTCGCGAGCTTTTGCCATCAGCATAGTTATTTCTTCCATGAGCACTCCTTTTGTCTCGACTTGATTATTTGGGCTCATGCGGCAGGCAGATTCAGGATGGCTCTGGCTTCGGCCGGCGTGGCGGGATGGCGACCATATTCTTCACAGACGTCCGCTACCTTGCGAACTAGCTCGGCATTACTCGCAGCTAGTCGATCCGGTGAAAACTTGATGTTGTCCTCGAGCCCTGTACGAACATGGCCGCCCGCTTCAAGACACCATTGGTTGACTTCCCACTGATGACGTCCGGTACCCGCGGCCACCCATGTCGCATCTGGAAGAACCTCCGCGAGTTCTGAACGCAGGAAATCAAAAACGCTGCGTCGAGCTGGCAGCGCATTGGCGATACCTAGTACGAACTGGACATGGAGCGGCCCCTTGATCAGGCCCTTTTTCGCAAGGCTTGCTGCGTTGTACAGCATGGCTAGATCAAATACCTCTATTTCCGGCTTGATCTCAAACTCCAGCATTGACTTCGCCATTCCCTCGATAAATTCAGGCGCGTTTTCGTAAATCCCGTTTGGAAAGTTGACCGAACCCGTCGCGAGGGATGCCATATCAGGGCGTAAGTAAAGCATCGACCCTCGCGCCGCCTGGTCGCGTCCGCGTCCGCCAGTTGAGAACTGCACAATCATTCCCGGGCAATGTTTTCGAACGCCTTCCTGGACTTGAGCAAAAAGGTCCGGATCCGAACTGGGATTTTCGTTGCTATCACGAACGTGGATATGCACCAGAGATGCGCCGCTTTCGTAGGCCTCGTGAGTCGATTCGATCTGCTCCATCGGTGTCACTGGCACCGCCGGCGTGTCTTTCTTTCGCGGCAACGCACCGGTGATTGCGGCGGTGATGATGACGGGTTTGCTCATATTCACTCCTTCTCTGGGTTGAATGCGACCTTTTTCGAGGCGCTACGACATTTCGTCAGACGACATATTTCTTTCATTATTCTATTGCCTTTTTGAAAAATGTGTGTAAATATTTCATCCACAGTCACTTCTGTGTCGGTAAGCGAAATTTCGCAAGAGACATCTGCTTACCCATTTTGCGAAGGGAAAACTAAGTGAGTAACGGAAAGATAGATTTTCAGGACGTACTTCAGCTCGTTGAACTAATAAAGTCATCATCAAACTTTAGCGAGATTCGTCTGCGTACCGGGAATCTCGAAGTCGAACTGCGACGCAACGATCGCTCACCGCTGGAAAGTGCATCAGCGAACCGACCCTCCCCGGCAGCGCCCTCCGATTCACCGGTGGTTAATCATCATTCTGGCGATGAAGCAAAGTCTGCGCGACCTGCTCCCGTCGAAACAGCGCCACGGGTGCCTACCGAAGGTCTTTCAGTGGTTAAGTCCCCAATGGTCGGGACCGTCTACCACGCGCCGGAGCCGGGGGCTAAACCCTTTGTCACCGTTGGCCAGTCGGTATCTCCCGGCGATCAGATATGCATTATCGAAGTCATGAAACTGATGACCGCCATAAAAGCTGAATGGCACGGAGTAATCGCAGAAATACTGGTCGCAGATGCCGAGATGGTCGAGCACGGCCAGGAACTGTTTGTCATCTCAGTCCGCTAAGGATCATCTAATGAAAAATCCCACACCCCCGATTCGCCGGGTGCTTATCGCTAATCGCGGCGAAATCGCGGTGCGCATTCAGCGAGCCTGCCGTGAGCTTGGCATCGAGGTGGTACAGGTCTATTCCGAAGCCGACCGCAATACAATGGCCGTGCAACTTGCTGACCATGCCGTCTGCATTGGCCCTGCGCGTTCAAGCGAGAGCTATCTCAGGGCAGATATTGTGATCGAGGCAGCGAAGGCGTTCAACGCAGATGCCATCCATCCCGGCTACGGATTTTTGTCGGAGAACGCTTCATTTGCACGGCTTTGCGAGCAGCAGGAAATCATCTTCATTGGACCATCAAGCGATGTGATTGCGACAATGGGAGACAAGGCGTCTGCGCGCACGATGGCGTTGGCCGCCGGCATGCCGATAACGCCGGGCTCTTCGGGAATTGTGGAGTCGGCCGAGGCCGCGCTGGCTGTCGCTGAAACGATAGGTTATCCCGTCATCCTGAAGGCCGTGGCCGGAGGGGGCGGGCGCGGCATGCGTATCGTCGAACACAAAGCCAGTCTTGTCGGACATTTCGATGATGCGTCACGGGAAGCGAAAGCAGCCTTCGGCGATGGCTCCATGTATTTGGAGAAATATCTCGTCAACATCCGGCATGTCGAGATTCAGATCCTGTCGGATGGAGACAACGTTCTGCACCTTGGTGAGCGTGACTGCTCTTCCCAACGGCGTAATCAGAAGTTGGTCGAGGAAAGCCCCTCGCCGGGTTTGTCCGAGGCTATG
>JALHNN010000205.1 GCA_022843505.1 Sulfuritalea sp. | reverse complement strand
CCTGCGGCTGCATGGCATCGAGCAGGAACTTCATGCGATGGATTTCGCGCTTGTACTGCGCCGTGATGGCGTCGATGATCTGCAGGTCGCCCGACCTGGCGCGCTTTTCCAGCACGGTGGTCCAGGCCGGACGCTCGAGCTGGATCTGGTAATCCCACTCGGAGTAATGGTAGGGGTCGGAGACCGGTTCCTTGCCTTCCAGCTCGTTGAAGCTCTTGCCGCCGCCGGGGTATTGGTCGCCGATGTTCTCATAGGGGAACAGCTCGGTACCGAGCACCCAGATTTCCTCGGCGTCGTCTCCGGCCGTCTCGACGTCGATCTCGTTCGCCATCTCCATCACGTTGACGTACTTGCGTACCTGCTTGACGGTCTCGTAGCCGGCGCCGGCAGCCTTGTTGAAGTCGAATTCCTCGAATTCCCAGAAGTAGCGGTTGTCGTCGCGATAGGGGGCGGTGAGCAGATCGGTACGCGGATTGAACGGTATCCGCTTCTGGCCGAAGCTGTGGGCGAGCTGGACGCCGATTTCCCATGAAGTCAGGTTGCTGTCGAGCTTGTCCTGCGCAAGCACGAACAGCGCACGGGCCTCGACGATCCAAGGATCATCGTCCAGATAACTCTCGTCGAGCAGGGCGCGGGCCAGACGATTCAGATAATCGCCCATGCTGTCCTTCATCCCCGGCGTGGCCGTATGCAGCTTGCTCCAGAGTTGCTTGAGGCCGGGGAAGCGCCGGATGGAAAGCGCTTCCACCCGCGCATCCTCGATCACGCTGATCACCGCCATCTGCATGGGATTCAGCGCCTCGGCGGAAATCGGCAGTTTCGTTTCGACCACATGGGCCGCGCAATGGGCGGCCGTGGCGCGATAAAGCTCAAGGCCGGACACCGTTTCCCGTCCCTCGACCATGAAGTCGTCGAACGCATCCGGCACGTGCAGCAGGTAGTCCTCTATGTAGGGGCGGTATCCTTCGCGGCTTTCGAAATCGCCCGAAGTAGGACGCATGAAGAAGTCGCGGGCCCACAAGGCGCGCAGATACATGTTGATGCGGCGCTGGACGTCCACCAGCAGGGTGCCCTTGCGCTCTTTCTGCAGCATCGCCAGCGACTCTTTGGAATCGAGGCTGAAATACTTGATCTGCTCCTCGTAGTTGGTGCGGTGGGCATGGGCGCCCCACAGCGCCCAGCGGCGCAGGCCGCCGAGCGTGAGGTGCTGGAACAGGACTTCCAGCTTGTCCAGCATCGGTCGCACGCCGCGCGGAGCCTGCGCGATCAACGTATTGATGAAGCGCAGGTACTTGATGAATAGCTCGGCGTCGCCCAGGCGATTGGCGGCGACGGCCGAAGTGGCGAGCAGCAGCTCGATCACCGTGCCCGAGGTGCGCGAGGCAAGTTCGAGGGAGGCGGTGGCCAGGTCGCCGACCACGTCCTCGCCGACCTCCTTCGCGACCATCGGCGCTTCCTCGATCCAGGTTTCCACCAGTGAATCGCCCTTGCCCAGTCCGCGAATGGCGGCCGCACCCTTGAGGTAGTTGTCCAGTCCGCGCGGCGAGAACACCTTGGTCGCTTCATGCCAGTTGGCGCGCAATGCCTCCTGGCTGTGCGGCGACAGGTCTTCCAGCAGCTCGGCGTAGTCGGCGAGGTTGAACGACATGGCGGACGAGGCCCGACGGGATCAGAAAAAGGTGGTTACTGCGGCATCCAGCGCGTCGCGCATGTCGGGGTCATCGGTAATCGGGCGTACCAGCGCCACTCGGCAGGCCGCCTGCGGATTCACGCCTTTGGCGATCAGCGATCCGGCGTAGATCAGCATGCGGGTGGACAAGCCTTCGTCGAGGCCGTGACCCTTGAGGTTGCGCGAGCGCTCGGCAATCGACACCAGTTTGTCGGCCATCTCGGAACTGGCCCCGGACTCGTGCGCCACGACTTCGGTTTCGATCGCGTGCTCCGGATAAGTGAAGTCGAGGCCGCCGAAACGCTGTTTGGTCGACTGCTTGAGATCCTTCATCAGGGACTGGTAGCCCGGGTTGTAGGAAATCACGATCTGGAAATCGGGATGAGCCTTGACCAGCTCGCCCTTCTTTTCCAGCGGCAGGACGCGACGGTTGTCGGTCAGCGGATGGATCACCACGGTGGTGTCCTGGCGCGCCTCGACCACCTCGTCGAGGTAACAGATGGCGCCATGCCGCGCGGCGATGGCCAGCGGGCCATCCTGCCACTCGGTACCCGAGGCGGAAAGCAGGAAGCGGCCGACCAGGTCGGAGGCGGTCATGTCCTCGTTGCAAGCCACGGTGATCAGCGGCTTGTTCAGCTTGTGCGCCATGAATTCGACGAAGCGCGTCTTGCCGCAGCCCGTCGGGCCCTTGAGCATCATCGGCATCCGCACGGAGTAGGCGGCCTCGAACAATTCCACCTCGTCGGCGACGGCGCGATAGTAGGGTTGCTGGGTGATGCGGTATTGCTCGATGATGCCGCTCATCTCGGTGCTCCTTTGCAAGAGGTTGTTCGCGGACGGCGCGCAGGGCGCTGGCATAGGTCGACGAACTCCCGGAAAACAAGAGGCCCCCTACTGCGCTTGCCGCGCCGCGGGGGGCCGGACACTGCCTACCGCCGTGCGACTTAAACCGTCTTGCCGCGGTAAACCACCATGGCGGCGCCCTGCGACTGCTTGAAGTTGTCGTAGCCGATCAAACGCACGTGATTGTTGGGGTTGGCCTTGTGGCAGGCTTCTGCTTCGGCCAGCACCCGATCCACGTCGGTTTCGCCGAACATCGGCAGCTTCCACATGTACCAGTAGGAGTCCATCAGGTACTCGGGTTCGATGTGCTCGATGGCCGGGTTCCAACCCTTCTTCACCAGGTACTCGACCTGCTTCTTAATGCCGGCCGCATCCATCGCAGGCAGGTAGGAGAAGGTCTCGAACTTCCGGCTGGCAGGGTCGGAAAGGCGGGAGTTGTAATCCATTACGTCAGACATTTGATTTCCTTTCGAATCGGGTAACTAGATCCCGGATCGCAGTCCGGGATGAGCTTGCGAACTTGTCGCGAGCTCACTTGTGGGCGACGTCCAGCTTGTCGACGGTGTCGAACTCGAACTTGATCTCTTTCCAGGTTTCCATGGCGATCTTCAGTTCGGGTGAATGCTTGGCGGCTTCGGTCAGGATGGCCTTGCCTTCCTTCTCGACGGCGACGCCCTTGTTGCGGGCCTCGACGCAACACTCAAGCGCAACGCGGTTGGCGGCGGCGCCGGCGGCATTGCCCCAGGGGTGGCCGAGCGTGCCGCCACCGAATTGCAGCACCGAGTCGTCACCGAAAATGGTCACCAGCGCGGGCATGTGCCAGACGTGGATGCCGCCGGAGGCGACCGGCATGACGCCGGGCATGGAGCCGAAATCCTGGTCGAACATGATGCCGCGGCTGCGATCTTCCTTGATGAACTCGTCGCGCATGAGGTCGATCCAGCCGAGCGTCGCATCGCGATCGCCTTCGAGTTTGCCGACCACGGTGCCCGAGTGCAGGTGGTCGCCGCCGGACAGGCGCAGGCACTTGGTCAGCACGCGGAAGTGGATGCCATGGTGCGGGTTGCGGTCGAGCACGGCATGCATGGCGCGGTGGATGTGCAGCAGCATGCCATTGTCGCGGCACCAGTTGGCCAGTCCGGTGTTGGCGCAGAAGCCGCCGGTCAGGTAGTCGTGCATGATGATCGGCGCGCCGATGGTCTTGGCGTACTCGGCGCGCTTGTACATCTCTTCCGGGGTCGGCGCGGTGACGTTCAGGTAGTGGCCCTTGCGCTCGCCGGTTTCGCGCTGCGCCTTCTCGGTCGCTTCCTGCACGAAGTCGAAACGCTGCTTCCAGCGCATGAAGGGCTGGCTGTTGACGTTCTCGTCGTCCTTGGTGAAGTCTAGGCCCCCGCGCAGGCACTCATACACGGCGCGGCCGTAGTTCTTGGCGGACAGGCCGAGCTTGGGCTTGATGGTGCAGCCGAGCAGCGGACGGCCATACTTGTTCATGATGTCGCGCTCGACCTGGATGCCGTGGGGCGGGCCGCCGCAGGTCTTGACGTAGGCGATGGGGAAGCGCACGTCCTCCAGGCGCAGGGCGCGCAGGGCCTTGAAGCCGAAGACGTTGCCGACCAGCGAGGTCAGCACGTTGACGATCGAACCCTCTTCGAACAGGTCGATGGGGTAGGCGACAAAGGCGTAGAAGCAGGTGTCGTCGCCGGGCACGTCCTCGATCTTGTAGGCGCGGCCCTTGTAGTAATCGAGATCGGTCAGGAGGTCGGTCCACACCGTGGTCCAGGTGCCGGTCGACGACTCGGCGGCGACTGCGGCGGCGACTTCCTCACGCGCCACGCCCGGCTGCGGGGTGACCTTGAAGCAGGCCAGGAGGTCGGTGTCCTTCGGGGTGTATTCCGGTGTCCAGTAGGTTTGGCGATATTCCTTTACGCCAGCGTTGTAAGTCTTTGCGGCCATGTGGTCCTCCAATGCGGTGGGAATTGTTTGTCTAGAAAGAAGTTGCTGCCGGGTTCGAAGTGCGTGATGTCGGCGAATGATGAAGAAAGCAGATCATAAATACAATTCACTAATTCTGATTACGACGATAAGGTCTCATTTATATCAATTCCGTCGCCGTGGATCCGGCGCAAGGTCTCCAGCGTCACGCCGCCCAGATCGGGCAATATCGCCAGGGCGCCCGAGAAGTCCTGGCCACGGGTGTATTGCGCTTCCGTTACGAGGGTAGGCAGTCCGGCAGCAAGCGCCGCACGCAAGCCGTGGGCCGAGTCCTCGATCGCCAGGCAGGCAGCCGCCGGCAGCTGCAGGCGTTCCAGAACCCAAAGGTAGATATCCGGTGCCGGCTTCTTCTTCGCCACGACGTCGCCGGCGCCGATCGCGTCGAACCAGCTTTCGGCCTCCGGCGCGAGGCTGGCCCGCAGCAGGGCCGAAACGTTCTCCGGCGAGGTGGTCGTGGCGATCGCCAGGCGCAGGCCGGCCGAGCGCGCCGCGCGCAGCAGCGGACCGACACCCGGCCGCAGTGGAATGCGTCCGGCATGGACCAGCTCCACGTAGCGTTCGGTCTTGAGCAGGTGCAACTTGCGCACCAGATTGTCAAAGCCGGGCTTGGCCGCCAGTTCCGGCGCGTAGTGGCGCGCATAGTGGTTCATGCGCTCCTTGCCGCCGGTCACCGCGAGAAGTTCGCCGTAGAGCGCGACGTCCCAGTGCCAGGGCAGCCCGGCTTCCTTGAACGCCGCATTGAAGGCCGGACGATGGCCGTCGCGCTCGGTTTCGGCGAGCGTGCCGTCGACGTCAAGAATGAGTGCCTGCAGCATGGCGCGCAGAATAGCCCTGTTCCATCCATAAGTTCCAGTCATGGTTTCTTATGGCGGTGATAAGATGAAGCTGGTTGCATATCCCACTCCACGAAGGACGTCTGCCGCCATGAAGAACATCACGCTGCGCCAACTCAAGATCTTCGAGGCCGTGGCCCGCCATTTGTCCTTTTCGCGCGCTGCGGAGGAATTGCACCTGACGCAGCCCGCGGTCTCGATGCAGGTGCAGGCCCTCGAGGACCAGGCCGGGTTGCCGCTGACCGAGCAGGCCGGCAA
>JALHNN010000204.1:4330-5604 GCA_022843505.1 Sulfuritalea sp. | reverse complement strand
CGCACGTGCGCCTCGCCGACCGCCAGGAGCAGCTACACTCCGCGCGCATCGCCACCGGCGAAGCGAAGCTGATCCTCGGCTGCGACATCGTCGTCACCGTCACCGAGGACGCGCTGTCCAAGGCGGCGGGCAAGGCGACGCACGTCATCGTCAATACCGGCCACACCATCACCGGCGAATTCCTCCGCAACCCCGACCGCGAATTCCCCGCCGGCGCCATGGAGCAGGCGGTGGTCGACACCGTGGGCCGCGAGTCCGCCGATTTCATCGACGCCACCCGCCTGGCCACTCGCCTGATGGGCCATTCGATCGCCACCAACATCTTCCTGCTGGGCTACGCCTTCCAGCATGGCCGGGTGCCGCTTTCGCTGGAGGCGATCCAGCGCGCCATCGAGCTCAACGGCGCCGCCGTCGAGGACAACCTGCGCGCCTTCACCTGGGGCCGCCGCGCCGCCCAAGACCCCGCCGGCGTGGCGGCACTGGTCGCCGGCGATGGCGCGACGAAGCCGGACACCATCGCGACCCATTTGGATGAGGTCATCGCCCGCCGCCGCCGCTACCTGGCGGACTACCAGGACGAAGCCTACGCCCGGCGCTACCTGCACCTGGTCCACCGCGTGCGCGCCGCCGAGGCCAGAGTCGGCGCTGGTGACGCAGCGTTGACCGAGGCCGTGGCGCGCAGCTACTTCAAGCTGTTGGCCTACAAGGACGAATACGAGGTGGCGCGCCTGTTCACCGCGCCGGAATTCGCCGCCGAGCTCGCCGCCAGCTTCGAGGGCGACTATTCGCTCCGCTTCCACCTCACCCTGCCCTGGAGCCGCGGCGCCGCGCCCGGCGCAGAGCCGAAGAAGCAGAGCTTCGGACCCTGGATGCTGACGGCGATGACGCTGCTGGCCAAATTCAAGTTCCTGCGCGGCTCCGCCCTCAACCCCTTCGGCCGCAGCGCGGAGCGCGTGCAGGAACGCGCGCTGATCGCCGAGTACGAAGCGACGGTGGAGGCCATCCTGTCAGGGCTGGCCGCGCACAACCGCGACGCGGCCGTCGCTCTGGCGCGCGTGCCGGAAACGATACGCGGCTACGGCCCGGTCAAGGAACGCTCCGTAGCGGCGGCGAAGGCGAAGCGCATCGAGCTTATGGCCGTATTCGAGAGGAAGGAGGCAGCGGGGGTGATGGCAGCGTAGCCGTTGGACCGCACGGTCGGCTGAGGTAATGTTGATAGTCGGCGCTGGACGTACGGCGGGGTTTCGGCCATGGGCTGACGGTGGCAAAAACTG
>JALHNN010000204.1:0-4320 GCA_022843505.1 Sulfuritalea sp. | reverse complement strand
ACCCGGGCGCTCGCCAGGAACGCGAGAAGTTCAGAAGCGGACGTTCGTTATTCGCACTTGATAATTTGATTGGACCTTCTGCGAGGCAGCGATTAGCGGCCCTCGCCCCCCGCAGGTTGATTGTCGGCACTGGCGACACAGCAGGTGACGATACTTTGCGCATCGCCAATCGTAGGGCGTTGGAATTCCCCGCTGGCTGGCCGACGGAGGCAAAATGGCCATTCCACGAGAATCGAGGCCACGGTTGAAACCCCTTTTTGCGAGTCTGCTGAGCCGTTTCGAAAAACAAGTCTGGGGCGGCCAGGATGCCGCGCGGCCCGTCTGGAGCCGGCGCAGCGTGCGCGTCGTGCGCACCGTGCTGGTGCTGGCGCGCGATCTCGCTTTTGGCCAACTCACGTTGCGCGCCATGGGCCTCGTATACACGACGCTGCTGTCGATCGTGCCGCTGCTGGCGCTGAGCTTTTCGGTGCTGAAGGCGTTCGGCGTCTACAACCAGATCCAGCCGATGCTGTTGCGCTTTCTCGCCCCGCTGGGCGAGAAGGGCGAAGAGGTCGCGCGCCGCATCGTGCAGTTCATCGAAAACATGAACGTCGGCGTGCTTGGCGTGCTCGGCCTGGCGCTGCTGGTCTATACCGCGATCTCGCTGATGCAGAAGATCGAGGAGGCGTTGAACCACATCTGGCACATTCCGCGGGCCAGGCCCCTGGGCGAGCGCTTCAGCCGCTATCTCAGCGTGCTCATGGTCGGCCCGATCCTGGTCTTCTCGGCACTGGGCATCACGGCCACCGTGATGAACTTCGAGACGGTGCGCGATCTGCTGGCGATCGGCGCCCTGGGCCAGACCGCGGAAGCGGTCAGCCAGTTGATGCCTTACCTGCTCGTCATTGCGGCGTTCACCTTCGTCTACATGTTCGTGCCGAACACGCGGGTAGGATTCGGCCCGGCCCTGATCGGCGGCACCGCCGGCGGGATCGTCTGGCAGACCGCGGGTTGGGCTTTCGCGAACTTCGTGGCGTCGTCGAACCAGTACGCGGCGATCTACTCGGGCCTGGCGATACTGGTCCTGTTCATGATCTGGCTCTATGTGAGCTGGCTGACCCTGCTGTTCGGCGCCAGCGTGGCCTTCTACCTGCAGCATCCGGAATACCTGGTGGCAAGGGGCGGCGAGCCGCGACTGAGCAACCGCATGCGCGAGCGGCTCGCGCTATCGGTGGCGAGCCTGATCGCCACCAGATTTCTCGGTGGCGAGCGCATGCCCTCCCTGACGGAGTTCGCCAGCCTGTTCGGCGTGCCGCTGCATTCCCTGCAGGTGGTGCTTGACGCCCTGGAGCGTCGCGCGCTGGTGGTGCAAAGCGGCGACGACCCGCCCGGCTATCTGCCGGCGCGCGATCCCTCGCTGATTTCCGTGGCAGAAGTGCTGGAAACGGTGCGCGCCGCCGGCGAAGAGCGCTTCCTGTCGCCGGACGGACTACCCGCCCCGCCCGCGGTCGATGCGGTGCTTGACCGGATGCGACGGGCGGTCGAATCCTCGGTAGGCGGCATGACGCTACGCGAGTTGGCGGCCAGGGGCGACGATGCCCTGAACCAGAACAAGCCGCCTGCGGAGCCAGGTTGATTGCTTGCGTCGTGTTGGCACGGCGCGACGGAGCATGAGAGCATACGTCCGATGAACATCCGCACCCTGGCCTTGTGGAAGCCCAGCGGCGCCCGCCGCGGCGTTGTATTTGGCGCGAGCGTGGGACTGATGGCATTGCTTGGATATGTCCACTATTGGTCCGGACTGGCCTACGATTTCCGCGCCCTGTTCGTGCTGCCGGTACTCGTTTCGTCGTGGTATCTGGGAATCCGCTCCGGGCTGGCCATCGCACTACTCTCGGCCGCGACCTGGTTGCTCGCAGACTGGCGGCTCGGCGGAGGCCAGAGCGCCTGGCTTTCGCTGACCTTCAACACCGCCATGCGGCTGGCCGTGTTTGCGGGGGAGGCATGGATACTTGAGCGGCTGCGGCAGTTGCTCGATCGGGAATTCCATCTGGCGCGCCAGGACGCCCTTACCTGCCTGGCCAATCGCCGTGAATTGCTGGAGCAGGGAGGTCGCGCGCTGGCCCTGGCGCGGCGACAACAGACCCCATTTACGGCCGTCTTTATCGATCTCGACAAGTTCAAGCAAGTCAATGACCAGTTCGGCCACGAAACCGGAGACGCTTTGCTGAAAAGCGTCGCCGATGGATTGCTTGCATCCATCCGCGCCGGCGACATCGCCGGCCGCCTCGGCGGCGACGAATTCGCGCTGCTGTTGCCGGGAATGAACGGCGTGGCGGCAAGGAATTACGTCGAGAAAATCCGGCAGCGACTGCTCGATGCGATGCGAAACAACGCGTGGCCGGTGACCTTCAGCATCGGCTTCGTCAGCCATCAACGGGCGCCGGACAAGCTCGACCGCCTGCTGGCGGACGCGGATCGGCTGATGTACGAAGCCAAGCAAAGCGGCGGCAATCGCATCGTGCACCTTGATTTCTGATGCTGCCATCGGTCTCAGGCATGAATTGATTTATCCTGTGATCGATAAGACAGTCCGGACGGATGTTCTGTCGAAAGGAGCAATTGATGCAACTCATGCTTGTGTTCGGCATCATCGTCGCCATCGGCGCCGTGGTCTTCGCGCTGCAGAACCTTGCACCTGTTACCGTGACCCTGGCAATTTGGACATTTGAAGGTTCGCTGGCGCTGGTTCTCCTGTGCGCCCTCGGCCTCGGTGCCCTGATCGCGGGACTGTTGTCCTCGCCGGCAGTGATTCGCGGGCAATGGACGATCGGTCGCCAGCGCAGCCGGATCGCCGACCTGGAGCGGCAGTTGGCGGCACAGGAGCAGGCCAGGCGGAATCTGGAAGCCGAACTGGCGCAACGTTCGGCCATCGACGTGACGCCCGCGCCGATACCCGAAAAGCCCTACGTCGGCTTGCGCGCATTGCTGTCGGCGGCGGATGGGGGCAGGGATCCGCCGGCGCCCCCGCGCGACGGAGGAAAGCCATGACGCTCAACCGCCATCGACCTCACCCGGCACTCGATATGGAGATAGCCGGATGAATCTTCCGCTCGCGCTTCCCTTCGCGATCGACGCCTTCGGTCGCGTCGCCCTGCTGCTGATCGTGGCGATTGCCAGCGCCGAAATCTGCGAGCGCTGGCTGCGCCTGCCGCGCCTGGTCGGCTATGTACTCGCCGGCCTGCTGCTGGGGCCGTCGGTGATGGGCTGGGTGCCGCCGAGCATCACCGGCGACCTGCGCCCGCTGCTGCTGCTCGGCCTTGGCCTGCTGCTGTTCGAACTCGGCAGCCGAGTCGACCTGCGCTGGCTGCGCCACAATCCGATGCTGATCGTCAGCAGCCTGGTCGAAAGCGCCCTCACCTTCGCCGCAACCTTGATCTTTCTCGGCTGGTTCGATCTCGCCATGGGGACACGCGTTGCCGTGGCCGCAATCGCCGTATCGACCAGCCCGGCGATAGTCATGCGCATCGTCGCCGAGAACAACGCACGCGGCCAGTTGACGGAACGCTTGATGCTGATGACCACGCTCAACAGCCTCTACGCCATCCTGTTGCTGAAGATCGGCGTCGGCGTGGTACACCTCGACCGCAACGCGGGTCTGCTGCAGACGATCGGGCATCCCGCCTACATCGCCTTCGGTTCCTTTCTGCTCGGCGCTGCAATCGCCTACGCCATGCACTTGACGCGCTTCTCCCGGCTGAAGCGCGAAAGCGAGCGGTTTGCGCTGGTGATCGCCGTCGTCCTGCTCGGCACCGCGGCTGCCGACCGGCTCGGCCTTTCGGTGCCGATGGCCCTGCTCTGCGGCGGCATGATCCTGCGCTCGCTGTCGCAGCGACTGCATCTCTTCCCGGAGCATTTCGGTACCGCCGGCGCCCTGCTGGTGATCATCCTGTTCACGCTGACTGGGGTCGCGCTCGATCCGCGCCATATTGTCGCCGGCGGGCTGATGTCGATCGGCCTGCTGCTGATTCGCGGCCTGGCCAAGTATTTCGGCGCTTATGTTTCGGCGGGCTATGGCGGCCTGGCGCCCAGGAAGGCGGCCTGGCTCGGCGTGGCGCTGCTGCCGATGTCCAGCCTGGCGGTCTTGCAGGCCCACGACGTCGCCCGACTTTATGCCGGCTTCGGCGACGATGTCCTCGCCATCGTGCTGGGGGCGGTATTGATCATGGAACTGCTCGGCCCGGTGGCGACCCAGATCGCGCTGCGCCGCAGCGGTGAAGCCATGCCGGGCTCCGCCGAAAGGGAGGCTTGATATGGCGCTCGAAAGCTTCAAGTCTTCGC
>JALHNN010000203.1 GCA_022843505.1 Sulfuritalea sp. | reverse complement strand
CGCCCGATGTCCGGTCCGGGCAGCAGCGTACCGTACATGAGCGTCCTGATGCCGTAATGCGATACCACGGACGTGCGCTGCACTTTCTTCAAGAAGCCGGGGCGGAAGGCGCGCTTGATGGCGCGGCCCGTGTGGTCGGGGCCCAGCGAAAACAGGAAACTGGCGCCGGCGCGATGGCGACGCAGAATCTCAACCAGGCGCGGGACGCCCTGCAGGGTGCCGCGCCAGGTATCGACGTCGATTTTCAGCGCCAGCATCGGCATGAAGCTCAATCCATCAGTTTCCGAGCTTCGGCCACGTCGTTGCGATAGGCCTCGAATATGCCGCGCAACGCGTCCTCGAAGCCAATCTTGGGCTCCCATCCGAGATCGGCCATGGTGTTGGCGATCTTCGGCACGCGGTGCTGGGTATCCTGGTAGCCCTTGCCGTAGTAGTCGGCGGACGTGGTTTCCAGAACTTTGACCTTGGCAACGCTTTCGGCGTACTCGGGATACTGGCGGGCGAGGTCGAGCATGAGGCCGGCCAGTTCGCGGATCGAGTAGTTGTTCTTCGGATTGCCGATGTTGTAGATCTTGCCGTTGGCGACGCCATCCTTGTTTTCGATGATCTTCATCAGCGCATCGATGCCGTCCGTCACATAGGTGAACGAGCGCTTCTGGGCGCCGCCGTCGACCAGCTTGATCGGCTCGCCGCGCACGATGTGGCCGAGGAACTGGGTGATCACGCGCGAGCTGCCTTCCTTCGGCGTGTAGATCGAGTCGAGGCCGGGGCCGATCCAGTTGAACGGGCGGAACAGCGTGTATTGGAGGCCTTCCTGCTGTCCATAGGCATGGATCACGCGGTCCATCATCTGCTTGGCGCAGGCATAGATCCAGCGCGGCTTGTTGATCGGGCCGTAGACCAGCGGCGAGTTCTCGGGATCGAACTCCGGGTCCTGGCTCATGCCATAGACCTCAGACGTCGAGGGAAAGATCACCCGCTTCTTGTACTTCACGGCCTGGCGCACGATCGGCAGGTTGGCCTCGAAATCGAGTTCGAAGACGCGCAGCGGTTCCTTGACGTAGGTTGCCGGGGTGGCGATGGCCACCAGCGGCAGGATTACATCGCATTTGCGGACGTGGTATTCGATCCACTCCTTGTTGATCAGGATGTCGCCCTCGAAGAAATGGAATCGAGGGTTGGCCATCAGGTCGGCGACGCGCTCGGAGTACATGTCCATGCCGTACACCTCCCAGTCGGTGGTATCCATGATGCGCTGGGAAAGATGGTGGCCGATGAAACCGTTGACGCCGAGGATGAGGATTTTTTTCATGTCAGGGGGAGGGAAAAACTCGAAATCGCGGAGGGCCGCTCCCCTGTGCCGGTCGGGAGCAGCGCTGATCCCTGCAATTCTACCGCGAGCAGGCGCAAAAGCCTGCCGTCACCACATTCGGCATACAGCCGACCTTCGCGCTCGAACAGGGTTGGCTTGCCGCCATGGGGGCCGGTTTCGCCGGTCGGATGCAGGGAGCGCAGGACCCTGAGGTGGCCGCGGGAGGTATCGGAAAAGGCACCGGGATAGGGCGGAGCGACGGCGCGGACCAGGTCATGGATTTCCTGCGCGCCGCGGCGCCAGTCGATGCGGCCGTCCTCGGCCTTGCGTCCGCCGAAGTAGCTGCCGCTGGCGAGGTCCTGGGGGTTCGCCACCGCGCAGCCCGCCAGCAGGTCCGGCAGGACGCGGTCGAGTGCCATTTCCGCCGCGAGGGTGACCTTGTTGAAAACCTCGAAGGCGGTGTCGTCGGGCAGGATCGGTACCGCCTGCTGCGCCAGGATGCCGCCGGCATCGGGCTTTTCCAGCATGGCGTGCAGGCTGGCGCCGGTCTCGCGCTCGCCGTGGATGATGGCCCAGTTCACCGGCACCCGGCCGCGGTACTTGGGCAGCAGGGAGCCGTGCATGTTCCAGGCTCCTCGGGCGGGCAGGGCCAGCAGCGGAGCCTTCAGCATCAGGCGGTAGTAGAAGGAGAACAGGAAGTCCGGGCGCAGGGCGGCCAGGGTGGCGACGATCGCCGGATCGTTGGGGTCCTCCGGCGTGATCACCGGGATGTCGTGGCGGGCCGCCAGTTCGGCGACGCTGTCGAACCAGATGGTTTCGTTCGGATTGTCGTCATGGCTGACCACCATGGCGACATCGACCCCATGGGCCAGCAATACCGACAGGCAGCGCACGCCGACGTTGTGGTAGGCGAATACGACCGCGCGGTTCATTGTGGCGAATCGATGCGTTCGAGGACGGCGTCCACCAGGTAGCGGGGCCGGTGGCGCACCTGCTGGTACACGCGCCCGACGTACTCGCCGAGCAGACCGATGCCGAACAGGGCCAGGCCGATGAGGAAGAACATCAGGGCGAACAGGGTGAACAGGCCTTCGGCCTCCGGGCCGATGATCAGGCGGCGGACGATCAGCAGCACGAAGAGCGCCGCCGAGCCCAGCGAAACCAGGATGCCGAGCATCGAGAACCACTGCAATGGCACCAGCGAGAACCCCGTCATCAGGTCGAAGTTGAGCCGGATCAGGCTGTAGAGCGAGTACTTCGACTCGCCGGCCGCGCGTTCCTCGTGCTCGACCACCACTTCGGTCGGGTTGCGGGCAAAGGTGTAGGCCAGCGCCGGGATGAAGGTGGCGACCTCGCGACAGGAGTTGATGGCGTTGACCACGCTGCGCGAGTAGGCGCGCAGCATGTTGCCCTGGTCCGTGATCTTGATCCGGGTGATCTTCTCGCGCAGGCGGTTCATGGCCTTCGAGGCCCAGGTGCGGAACAGGCTGTCCTGGCGCTTGCGCCGGATGCTGCCGACGTAATCGTGGCCCTCGCGCATCTTGGCGATCAGCTTGTGGATTTCCTCCGGCGGGTTCTGCAGGTCGGCGTCGAGCGTGATGACGATTTCGCCGCGGCAGTGTTCGAAGCCGGCCATGATGGCCATGTGCTGGCCGGCGTTGGCGGCGAAAAGTATCACCCGGGTGACGTCGGGCCGCGCCTCGAACTGCTCGCGCAGGATGGCGGCGGAGCGGTCGCGGCTGCCATCGTTGATGAAGACGATCTCATAGCGTTCTCCGAGGGCGTCAAGAGCCGGATAGAGCCGGGCAAACAGGGTGGTGAGCCCGGATTCCTCGTTGTACACGGGAATCACGATGGACAGCGTGGGCGCGTTCATGCGAGCTCCGAGAGGGTGGCGGCCAGGGCGCTGCAGACGCGATCGATGTCGCCGTCCTGCATCGCCGGAAAGAGCGGCAGGGTGATGGTGCGGCGGCCGATATCCTCCGCCTGCGGAAAGTCGCCTTCGCCAAAGCCCAGCGCGCGGTAGAGGGAGAACAGGTGCAGGGCCGGGTAATGCACCCCGACGCCTATCCCTTTATCCTTCATCGCGACGATGAAGCGGCCACGATCCGTGCCCCGCGGCAGCAGGGGCTGGAACATGTGCCAGTTGCTGTTCTCGAAGTCGGCCATGGGCAGGTCGAGGCCGAGTTTCGGGTCCAGGGCGGCGAAATAGCGCCGCGCCAGTTCGCGGCGGCGGGCGGTGAATGCCGCGAGGTTCGGCAGTTGCCCGAGGCCGATGGCGGCGGCGATATCGGTAAGGTTGAACTTGCCGCCCAGCACGTCGACGTCCATGCCGCCGTCGGGGAATCGCTTCACCCCTTGCAGGCGCAGTCGCTCGCACAGCGCCGGATCGATGTCCTCCGGCAGTACCAGCGCTCCGCCCTCGGAGGTGGTGAGGTTCTTGTTGGCGTGGAAGCTGAAGGAGACGAAACCGCGACCCTGGCCGAAGGCGCCGCCGATCGGCCTGCCGTTCCAGGAGGCGCCCAGCGATTGCGCGGCATCCTCGATCACGCGCAGGCCGCAGCGATCGGCGAGCGCATAGAGGCGGTCGCGGTCGACCGGCAGCCCGGCAAGATCCACCGGGATGATGGCCTTGGTGCTGGCGGTGATCGCGGCCTCGATGCGGTCGAGGTCGATGTTGCGCGTCAGCGGATCGACGTCGATCAGGATGGGGGTGGCGCCGACTTCCAGAATCACGTTGGCCGTCGCGACCCAGGTCAGGGGCGTCGTGATCACCGTGTCGCCAGCGCCGACTCCCGCCAGGCGCAGGGCGACTTCCAGCGTCGCCGTGCCCGAGTTGAAGGCGCGCACCGGGCGTCCGCCGCAGTAGGTCGAGAGCGCGGCCTCGAAGGCCTGCACCTTCGGTCCGCTGGTGATCCAGCCGGAACGCAGCACGTCGCCGACGGCGGCAATCGTCGCCTCGTCGATCGACGGCCGGGTGAAGGGCAGGAAGTCCGAGCTCACGAGCGCGCCACCAGGAACACGCCGATCACGATGAAGCCGATGCCGAGCAGCTTTTGCGCGGCAAGGGCCTCGCCGAACCATTGCCAGGCGATGAAGGCGTTGATCACGTAGCCGATCGACAGCATCGGGTAGGCAATCGACACCGGTACTCGCGACAGGGCCATGATCCAGACCACCACGCTTATCACATAGCAGGCCAGGCCGCCCATGATGAAGGGCTGGAAGGCAAGCTTGAGTCCGATCGGGATGATGTTGTCGGCATGGAACTCGAAATGGCCGACGGCATTGGTTCCGGCCTTGAGGAAGAGCTGGGCGGCGGCATTGAGCAGCACGCCGGCAAGAATCAGGGCAAAGCTGACGCTGCTCATGGTTTGCTCACGATGACGCGACGGCTGTCGCGGAACTGTACGGTCATGGGCAGGCCCATTCGCTGCATTTCTTCCCAGGTCAGCGGCGACATCAGCGCCCAGGCCGCCGGCAACTCGCGCCAGCGCTCTTGAAATTCGACCCGCGTCTGGATGAATTTCTCTGGTTCCTGCGCGATGCCGAAACTCAGTTCGTCGCGATAGGCGACCATGGTCGTGGTGCGCTTGAGATAGAACTGCAGGCTCTGGTCATAGGTCTCGGCGGAAAAGAAGGGGACCCCCGGCGGCAGCTTGTCGCGGATCGCCAGCGCCGCGTCGTGGGAGGAATTGACCCGGCCCACGGTATCGTGGCCGAGGAGGAAGAGCTGGCCAAAGGCATGGCCGCCCAGGGCCAGGGCCATGGCAAAAGCCAGGCTGCGGCCCCGGCTGCCGAGGGCGAAGGCAGCGATGCCGCCGATCAGCAGGGCGATCGCGGCGGCGTACAGCCAGGGTTGGTAGGCGCGATAGAGTTCGACGCCGACTTCGGCGTTGGCAAAGCGCGGTGCCTGTGTGGCAAGAACCAGAGCGGCAAGCCCCAGAAGAATTGCCGGCACCGCCTGCCAGCGCAGGCTGGGGCGGCCTTCGCAGCCTGCCAGGTGGATGCCGATCAGTATCGCGATGGTGGGAAAGATGGGCAGGATGTAGGAGGGCAGCTTGGAACTGGAGACCGAAAAGAAGGCGAATACCACGACCGTCCAGGCCAGCAGAAAGCGCGTTGCCGAGAAGCCGCGCGCCTGGCCTCCCTCACGGCCCAGCCACAGGCCTTGGACCAGACTGCCGAGCCAGGGAATCATGCCGATCAGCAGGATGGGGATGAAATACCAGGCCGGCTGGTAGCGGCCGTGGGCCTTGGTCAGGAAACGCTCGAAATGTTCGTGGATGAAGAAGTAGTGCGGGAATTCCGGGTTGGCCA
>JALHNN010000202.1 GCA_022843505.1 Sulfuritalea sp. | reverse complement strand
ATGGCGTAGGTGCCCGCCTTGGTCGGCGTCATCTTGACCACATGCTCATAGCCGGGGATGACCTGGATATTGATGTTGGTCGGCTGCAGCGAGAAGCCGTGGTTGTAATCGACCGCCGAGAGGTGGATCTTGTAGGTCTTGCCGGCTTCCAGCTCGAGGATCGGGTACCAGGACCACAGGCGCGCCAGCAGGAAGGCTTCGCCCTTGGCATTGGGCTTGGCGACCGGGATCTGCTGGTCGGTCTCGGTGCGGATGGTGTTTTCCTTGACGAAGGCTTCCGTCTTGGCGGTGAACATCTCCGTGGTGGTCTTGTACACCTCGTTGGAAAGGTTCTGCTTTCCGTTGATGTGCCAATACACCATCATGATGAACATGATCATGGCCCAGACGAAGGCGATGCCGATCCAGGCCCATTCCTGGCCTGCGATCGGCTGCTTCCACCACAACCGCTCTGTCGGCGGCAGGATTGCGCTCATAGGTTTCTCCCTGATTGACTGAAAGGCTTACTTGGCGAGCGGGACGCTCATGATGTCGATCACGCCCCAGAGGATGTAGAGGATTCCGGGAGAGGCCACCCCGAGGAACAGGAGCAGGAAGTGGTTGTCCAGCAACTTCTGCATGAAAGGAACATCGTCGTCGTTGTCATTCGCCATGGCTCTGCCCTCTAAACGGTTGGCGCGCTGCAGCGCGCGGTTGAATCGGAAACACAAAAACCCGTGGCTGCGAAGATAGCCGTCAGGGGGTGCCCGGGTAATTGATTCAGGACAAGAAAACGAAGTGAAGACAAGTGGTTCCCTGTTGCGCCGCGACAAAAGCTCACAGGGCGGAGAAGCGAAGATGCGGCTCGAACGAGTTTCAGTGAAGGCTGACGCCGGCCTCATCGGCGTCAAGCGCAGCGGCCGGAACTAAAACGAAGTGAAGACAGGGTGTTCCCTGCTGCGCTGCGACAAATGGTCGCAGGCAAAAACCGTCATCGAATCGGCCGATTGCAGCGGCCGAAGGCGAAAACAGGTAATGTTGGAGCTCCCGCAATCCCGCCACCCGACCGGAGCCCGCATGAAACCCGTATTCGATCCCGCCGTCCTCGACCAGCTCTTCCGCGAAGCCCACACCTTCAACAAGTTCACCGACCAGCCGGTGAGCGAACAGACCGTCCGCGACCTCTACGACCTGCTGAAGTGGGGGCCGACCTCGATGAACGCCCAGCCGGGGCGCTATGTCTTCCTGCGCAGCGGCGCGGCGCGCGAGCGGCTGATTCCGTCGATGATCGCCGCCAACGCGGAAAAGACGCGCAAGGCGCCGCTGACCGTGATCGTCGCCATGGATACCCGCTTCTATGACCTCCTACCGACGCAGTTCAAGGCCTACGACGCGCGTCCCATCTTCGCCGACAACCTGCCGTTGTCCGAGTCCACGGCCTTCCGCAACAGTTCGCTGCAGGGCGCCTACCTGATGCTGGCCGCGCGTTCCCTGGGGCTGGATTGCGGACCGATGAGCGGCTTCGATGCGGCCAGGGTGGATGCCGAGTTCTTCCCCGACGGCCGCTGGAAGTCCAACTTCATCATCAACATGGGCTATGGCCTCGAAGCGGGCGGCCACTATCCGCGCGGCCCGCGCCTGGCCTTCGAGGAGGCGGCGCAGATCCTGTAAACGAAGGCCTCAGGCCGCTTCCTGCGACTCCAGCCAGTAGGCCAGGCCCTGGGCGTTGAGTTCCAGGTCGAGGTGCCAGATTTCGAGGATGTTCTGGTCCGAGATGCGCACGCCGTGGTGGCGCGCCTCGTCCAGCAGCAGCCGGGTCAGGCCCTCGCGTATCACCGCCGTCTTGTCCTCGGCGGCGCTGGCACCGAGGGCGATGTCGACATAGCGGTCGAGCAGGCGCAGCACTTTCCGCCCCAGCTCGGCCGGCGGTGCCAGCCGGCTGAAGTGGGTCAGGTAGACCGCGTCGGGATTAAAGGACAGCATGCGTTCGATCGAGGCGCGCATCTCGTCCGGGTCGAACTGGATCGGCGTCGAGGAGGGCATGATCAGCGGCCGGCCATCGACGTCGAGCTCGCGGTAGGAGATGCCGAAGGTATCGCCGGTGAAAATGCCTGATGACTGGCGGTCGACGATGGCGATGTGGTGCCTGGCGTGGCCGGGCGCGTCGATGCACAGCAGCTCACGCGAACCGAGCCTGAGCACCGTGTTGTCGTGGGCCTCGATGATGCGCTCGGCGGGGATGGGAATCAGGCTGCCGTACATGCGCCGGGCACGCTCCTGGCCATACACGCCCTCGACGCCGGCCATCAGTTTCGATGGCTCGACCATGTGCCGCGCGCCGCGCGGATGCACCACCAGTCTGGCGTTGGGAAAGGCCTCCATCATCACCCCGGCGCCGCCGGCATGGTCGAGGTGGATGTGGGTCAGGATCACGTAGTCCACGCTCGCCGGTCCCAGGCCACGGGCGTCGAGTGCCGCCAGTGCCTGCGGCATGACCTCGAAGTTGGCGGTATCGACGAAGGCGGTGCGCCCCTCGCTCTCGATCAGGTGGATCGCCGCCAGCAGGGGCCGTACGTAGCCGGCATCGAAGGCGTAGATGCCGTTGTGGTAATCGATCAGCGGATTGGGCATGGTGTGATTTTCAGGTAGGAGCGAGCTTGCTCGCGATTGATGCGGTTCGCCAGCAAGCTGGCTCCTACACCTTCCGCGCCGCGCGGATCAGTTGCGCGCCGCGCTCGGCGATCATCACCGTCGGCGCATTGGTATTGCCCGAGGTGATGGTCGGCATGATCGAGGCATCGACCACGCGCAGGCGGGCTATGCCGCGCACGCGCAGTTCGGAGTCGACCACCGCGTTCGGGTCGTCCGCCCGGCCCATGGCGCAGGTGCAGGTGGGATGGAAGATGGTGGTGCCGATGTCGCCGGCTGCTCTGGCCAGTTCCGCGTCGCTCTGCTTCTGCGCGCCGGGCTGGTGCTCCTGGGGCCGGTAGGGCGCCATCGCCGGCTGGGCGACGATGTTGCGCGTCAGGCGCAGGGCGCGCGCCGCGACCAGGCGGTCGTTGTCGGTCGACAGGTAGTTCGGCGCGATGATCGGCGCGGTGGCCGGATTGCGGTCGCGGATATGCACCACGCCGCGCGAACTCGGCCGCAGGTTGCAGACGCTGGCGGTGAAGGCGGGAAAGGGATGCAGCGGGTCCCCGAACTTCTCCAGCGACAGCGGCTGGACGTGGAACTCGAGATCCGGCGTGGCCACCTCGGGCGAGGAATGGAAAAAGCCGCCGAGCTGGCTGGGCGCCATCGACAGGGGGCCGCTGCGGAACAGCGCGTATTCGAGGCCCATCATCGCCTTGCCCCAGAGGCTGCCGGCGCGCTGGTTGAGCGTGGTGATGCCATGCACCTTGAATATCATGCGCAACTGCAGGTGGTCCTGCAGGTTGCCGCCGACGCCCGGGCTTTCATGCAGCAGCGGCACGCCGCGATTCTGCAACAGCGCGCCGGGGCCGATGCCGGAACGCTGCAGGATGATCGGGGAACCGATGGCGCCGGCCGTGAGCAGGGTCTCGATGCGCGCCGTGACGCGATGGCGAGTGTCACCCTGGCCGCCGAGGCTGAATTCGACGCCGCGCGCCTCCCTGCCCTCCATCACCAGCTTGTCGATCAGCGCGCCGGTGACGACCTTCAGGTTGGGCCGGTGCAATACCGGGCGCAGCATGGCCTTGGAAGCGTTCCAGCGCACGCCCTTCTTCTGGTTCACCTCGAAGTGGCCGATGCCGAAATTGTCGCCGCGGTTGTAGTCGGACTTGAAGGGAATGCCGGCCTGTTGCGCGGCCTCGGTGTAGCGGTCGAGGATGTCCCAGTGCAGTCGCTGCTTTTCGACGCGCCATTCGCCCTGATCGCCGTGCATTTCATCGGCACCGCCCCAGTAGTCCTCGCTCCGTTTGAAGATGGGCAGCACGCTGTCCCAGTTCCAGCGCGAGTCGCCGGTGATCTGCGCCCATTCTTCGTAGTCGCGCACCTGGCCGCGCAGGTAGAGCATGCCGTTGATCGACGAGCAGCCGCCCAGCACCTTGCCGCGGGCATAGATGATCGAGCGGCCGTTGAGGCCCGGCTCGGCCTCGGTCTTGTAGCACCAGTCCGTGCGCGGGTTGTTGATGCACTTGAGGTAGCCGATGGGGATGTGGATCCAGATCCAGTCGTCCTTGCCGCCGGCTTCGAGCAGCAGCACCGTCACCTCGGGATCGGCCGAGAGGCGGTTGGCCAGGGTGCAGCCGGCCGTGCCGCCGCCGGCGATGACGTAGTCGAACTCGCCGAAGTCCCTGGCGCCGGTCACTCGTTCACCGGCATCGAGAATTCGGGCCCCTTGTGCTCGGAGCCCGGCCAGCGCTGCATGATGGCCTTGTAGCGGGTATAGAAGCGCACGCCTTCCTCGCCGTAGATGTGGTGGTCGCCGAAGAGGCTCGCCTTCCAGCCGCCGAAGGAATGCCAGGCCATGGGCACCGGGATCGGCACGTTGATGCCGATCATGCCGACCTCGATCTTCTGCACGAAGGCCTGCGCCGTGCCGCCGTCGCGCGTGAAGCAGGCGACGCCGTTGGCGAAGGCATGGCGATTGATCAGCGCCACCGCCTCGGCGAAGGTCGGCACGCGCACCACGCACAGCACCGGGCCGAAGATTTCCTCCTGGTAGATGCTCATGCCGGTGGTGACGTGGTCGAACAGCGTCGGGTTGATGAAGAAGCCCTGCGCCAGTTCGTCCGTCAGGCCTGCGCGGCCGTCGAGCACCAGCGTCGCGCCTTCCTTCACGCCGGCGGCGATGTAGCCGGCCACCTTGTCGCGGTGGATGCCGGTGACCAGCGGGCCCATCTCGACATTCGGCGTGTCGCCGGCGCCGACTTTCAGCTTCTTCGCGCGTTCGACCACCTTGGCGACCAGTTCGTCGGCGCAGGAGCCGACGGCCACGGCCACCGAGATGGCCATGCAGCGTTCGCCGGCCGAACCGTAGGCGGCGCCTATCAGCGCGTCGGCGGCACCGTCGAGGTCGGCGTCGGGCATCACCACCATGTGGTTCTTCGCCCCGCCCAGGGCCTGCACGCGCTTGCCGTGGGCAATGCCCTGGGCCTGAATGTACTTGGCGATCGGCGTCGAGCCGACGAAGGACACCGCCTGCACGTCCGGATGCTCGAGCAGGGCGTCGACCGCTTCCTTGTCGCCCTGCACGACGTTGAAGGCGCCCGCCGGCAGGCCGGCTTCGGCCAGCAGTTCGGCGGCGAACAGCGAGGGCGACGGGTCGCGCTCCGAGGGCTTGAGGATGAAGCTGTTGCCGCAGGCCAGCGCCATCGGCGCCATCCACATCGGCACCATGAAGGGGAAATTGAAGGGCGTGATGCCGGCGGTGACGCCCAGCGGCATGCGCTGGCTCCAGTGGTCGATGCCGCCGCCGATGCCGTGCGAATGCTGGCCCTTCAGCAGCTGCGGGATGCCGCAGGCGAATTCGATGACCTCGAGGCCGCGCTGCACCTCGCCCAGGGCGTCGGGCAGGGTCTTGCCGTGTTCCGCCGAGAGCAGGCGGGCGATATCGTTCGAGTAGCGCTCGACCAGGTCGCGGAAGGCGAACATGACGCGGGCGCGGCGCTGCGGTGCGGCCGTGCCCCAGCTGGCCGCGGCGGCCC
>JALHNN010000201.1 GCA_022843505.1 Sulfuritalea sp. | reverse complement strand
CGAACATGGCATCGGCATCGGCAAGCAGCCCTACATGGCGCTGGAGCACGGCGATGTCGCCATCGACCTGATGCGCGCCATCAAGCGTGCCATCGACCCCGACAACATCCTCAATCCCGGCAAGATCCTGCCGCCGCAATGAACGCCCCCCTGCGCAGCATCACTCTCGAGGACAAATACGCCCTGAGCCAGGGCCGCGTCTTCCTCACCGGCACGCAGGCCCTGGTCCGGCTGCTGTTCCTACAGCACCAGCGCGACGCCATCGCGGGCCTGAACACCGCCGGCTATGTCTCGGGCTACCGCGGCTCGCCCCTGGGCGGCCTCGACCAGGCCCTGTGGAAGGCCAAGCCGCACCTGGCGAAGAACCAGGTGGTATTCCAGCCCGGCGTCAATGAGGACCTTGCCGCCACGGCCCTGTGGGGCACGCAGCAGGTCGGGCTTTCGCCGGGTGCCAGGCATGACGGCGTCTTCGGCATGTGGTACGGCAAGGGTCCCGGCGTCGACCGCTGCGGCGACGTCTTCAAACACGCCAACAGCGCCGGCACGGCCAAGCACGGTGGCATACTGGCCGTCTCCGGCGACGACCATGCCGCACGATCGTCCACCGTCGCCCATCAGTCGGAACATGCCTTCAAGGCGGCGATGATGCCGGTGCTGGTGCCGGCCGGAGTGCAGGACTACCTCGACCTCGGCCTGCACGGCTGGGCCATGAGCCGCTACTCGGGCTGCTGGGTCGGCTTCAAGGCCGTGGCGGACACCGTCGAGTCCTCGGCTTCGGTCGATGTTTCGCCCGACCGCGTGCGCATCGTGCTGCCCACGGATTACGAGCTGCCCGCCGGCGGCCTCAACATCCGCTGGCCCGATGACCGCCTGCTGCAGGAAGCACGGCTGCTCGACCACAAGCTGTACGCGGCGCTGGCCTACTGCCGCGCCAACCGCCTCGACCAGGTGGTGATCGACTCGCCCGTCCCGCGCCTGGGCATCATCACCACCGGCAAGTCCTACCTCGACGTGCGCCAGGCCTTCGACGACCTCGGCATCGACGATGCGCTCGCCGCCGAGATCGGCATCCGCCTGTACAAGGTCGGCATGGTCTGGCCGCTGGAGTCGGAAGGCGTCCGCCGCTTCGCCGAGGGCCTCGAGGAAATCCTGGTGGTCGAGGAGAAGCGCCAGTTGATCGAGTACCAGTTGAAAGAGGAACTCTATAACTGGCGCGAGGACGTGCGCCCGCGCGTGATCGGCAAGTTTGACGAAAAGGGCGAGTGGGCGCTACCGCATGGGCGCTGGCTGCTGCCGGCAACGGGCGAACTCTCGCCGGCGCAGATCGCGCGCGTCATCGCCGAGCGCATCGGCCGCCATTTCACCTCGCCGCGCATCCGCGACCGGCTGGCACTGCTCGAAGCCAAGGAGGGCGCCGCCTCCCCGGTGATCCCGGTGTCGCGCACGCCCTATTTCTGCCCCGGCTGCCCGCACAACACGTCGACCAAGGTACCCGAAGGCTCGCGCGCGCTGGCCGGCATCGGCTGCCACTTCATGGCGCTGTGGATGAACCGCAACACGGCGACCTACTCGCACATGGGCGGCGAAGGCGCGGCCTGGATGGGACAAGCGCCCTTCACCGAACAGCAGCACGTCTTCGTCAATCTCGGCGACGGCACCTACTTCCATTCGGGCTCGCTGGCGATACGCGCCGCGGTGGCCGCTTTCAACGGCGGCGGTGCCACGGGCAAGGGCGTCACCTACAAGATTCTCTACAACGACGCCGTCGCCATGACCGGCGGCCAGCCGGTGGACGGCAACCTGACCGTGCCGCAGATCGCCGCCCAGCTGCATGCCGAGGGCGTCCATCACGTCGTCATCGTTACCGACGGCACGCCCCGTGCCTACGGCCCCGCCGACCTGCCGCACGGCGTGCCCATGCGCCACCGCGACGAGATGGATGCCATCCAGCGCGACATGCGCGAGTGCCCCGGCGTGTCGGCCATCATCTACGACCAGACCTGCGCCGCGGAGAAGCGCCGCCGACGCAAGCGCGGCAGGATGATCGATCCGCCGCGGCGCCTGTTCATCAACGAAGCCGTCTGCGAGGGCTGCGGCGATTGCGGCACGCAGTCCAACTGCCTCGCCTTGGTACCCGTGGAGACCGAGCTCGGGCGCAAGCGCGCCATCGACCAGTCGGCATGCAACAAGGATTATTCCTGCGAGAATGGCTTCTGCCCGAGCTTCGTCTCGGTGATCGGCGGCAGCGTACGCAAGGGCCGCGGCGCGGCCGATCCCGCCGGCAACGGATTCGCCGTGCTGCCAGCGCCGACTCTTGCCTCGACCGCGCAGCCTTATGGCATCGTCATCACAGGCGTCGGCGGCACCGGCGTGGTGACGCTCGGCGCCCTGATCGGCATGGCCGCCCACATCGACGGCAAGGGCGTCACCGTGCTCGACATGACGGGCCTGGCGCAAAAAGGCGGCGCGGTGTTTTCCCACGTCCGCATCTGCGATGACCCCGAGGCCATCCATGCCGTGCGGGTGGCGACCGGGGATGCCGATGCGCTGATCGGCGGCGACATCATCGTCTCCGCTTCGCCGGACGCGCTGACCCGCATGCAGGCCGGACGCACGCGCGTGGTGGTGAATTGCGCCCGCACCCCGACCGCTGATTTCACGCGCAATCCCGACTGGCAGTTCCCACTGGAACGCATGCAGGCGGTGATCGGCGAAGCCGTCGGCGAAACTTCCGCCCACTTCGTGGATGCCTCGGATCTCGCCTTCCGCCTGCTCGGCGACTCGATCGCGGGCAACCTCTTCCTGCTCGGCTACGCCTGGCAGAAGGGCCTGGTGCCCGTATCCTGGGAAGCCATGGACCGCGCCATCGAACTCAACGGCACGGCCGTCGCCATGAGTCGCGCCGCCTTCCTCTGGGGCCGCCGCGCCGCACTGGACGCCGCCGCCGTCGCCGCCCTCGCCGCGCCCAAATCCCTCGCACCGCCGCCGCCCGCGCTTGACGAACTCATCGCCGGACGCGAGCGCATGCTCATCGACTATCAGGACGCTGCCTACGCCGCGCGCTATCGCGGCCTGGTCGACCGGGTGCGCGCCGCGGAAGGCAAGCTTGGCTCGACGGCGCTCACCGAAGCCGTGGCGCGCAACCTCCACAAGCTGATGGCCATCAAGGACGAATACGAAGTCGCGCGGCTTTATTCGGAGGGCGATTTCCGTCGCCGGCTTGACGAAGTCTTCGACGGCGACTTCAGCCTGCGCATCCACCTCGCCCCGCCGCTGCTGGCGCGGCCCGACCCGAAGACTGGCAAGATCAGCAAGCTTTCCTTTGGTCCCTGGATGTTTCCCGCCCTCAAATGGCTGGCCAAGGCCCGGCGTTGGCGCGGTACCGCCTGGGATGTGTTCGGCCGCAGCCAAGAGCGGCGCCTCGAGCGCCAGCTGCTGGCCGACTACGAAGCCGACATCTCCGCCCTGCTGACTGTGCTTTCAGCGGCGACCTTCGACGATGCGCTGGCGCTGGCGAAACTGCCCGACGAGATCCGCGGCTTCGGCCATGTCAGGCGGCAGAGTATCGATGCCGCCGCGCCACAACGGGAAACATTGAGGAAGAAGCTCGGGCTAGGCTGACACTTAGTTCGCCCGCCGCTTGCGGCTGGCCATCAGGGCCGCTTCGGCGCGGTTGCTCACGCCCATGGCTTTCATGATGGCGGAGACATGGATCTTGACCGTACCTTCGGTGAGGCCCAGCAGTTCGCCGATCTGGCGGTTGCTGCGGCCTTCGGCCAGCAGGTCGAGCACACGTGCCTGCGCCGCCGTGAGGCCGAAGCGCTGGGCCAGCGGCTTGCCCTCAACCTGCGGCGACTCGCTGCGGCTGGCGAGTTCCTGAAGCTTTGGCGGGAGGTAGATCTCGCCGGAAAGCACGGCACGCAGGGCATCGAGCAGTTCGGCGCTGGAGCCGGCCTTGGAAACGAAACCCGATGCGCCGGCCTTCATTACCTTGGAGACCGTATCGGCATCATCCAGCGCCGACAGCACCACCACCGGCACGGTGGGGAAGCGGCGGCGCACGAGGGGCAGGAAGGTCTGGCCCTTGGTCCCGGGCAGCATCAGGTCGAGGATCATCATGTCGACGTCCTCCTTTTCCAGGACGCCGATGGCCTCGTTGGCGTCGGGCACGCCTATCGTCCTCGTTTCGGCGCCGAGGCTGCACAGCGTTGCCAGCAGGCCCTCTCGCACCAGAGCATGATCCTCGACCACCAGAACTTTCAGCATGGTTTTCCCCGCTAGCGGGCCAGAAATATGACGCTGCCCATTCTAACGTCCGGGGCGCCGCTGCGGTAAGATCAAATTCTTCAACAGGGAGTTACCGCCATGAGCACGACACCGACCGATCCGATGGAGTTCATCAAGTCCCTCTGGGGCAATACCGGCATGCCGCTGCCCGGCCTGGTGACGCCGACGCTGGATACCAATGAACTGGACAAGCGCATCACCGACCTGAAGGCAGTCGAGGGTTGGCTCAAGACCAATCTCGGCATGCTGCAGATGACCATCCAGAGCCTGGAGATGCAGCGCGCCACGTTGTCCGCCTTCCAGGCCATCAGCCAGTCGGCGAGCAACCCAGAGGCGCAGGCCAACCCCTTCGCCAATCCGGCGATGTGGCCATGGAACTTCATGCAGAACGCGGGGCAGGCACCCGCGGCCGATGCATCTGGCGGCGCCGAAACGGCCGATCAGGAAGCCGCCAAGAGCAAGGACAAGAAGAAGTAGCGATGCAGCGGGCCGGCGTCAGCGCTGGCCCAGCCATAGCGGGATGCTGAGCATGCTCAGCAAGGTTCCCGCCGAAATCAGCCAGGCCACGCGCGCGCCGTCGCCGCCCATGCGCTGGGCGAGGATGTAGGCCGAACTGGCCGCCGGCAAGGCGGCGAAAATCAGCGCGACATCGGCGTGCACACCGCCCAAACCGAAAGCGCGTATCAGCAACAAGGCAATCGCCGGCATGGCCACGAGCTTGACCAGCAGAAAATACCCCGCCGCCAGATGCGTCGCCGTCCCGCCAGCGCCGACTATGCGCAGTCCGCTGCCGACGGCCAGCAGGCCGAGCACGATCGCGGCATCGCCCAGGCGGCCAAGGAACTTGAGTGCCACCGTCGGCAGGTCCAGGCCGCCCAGGTTGGCGGCGATGCCGGCCAACGTGGCAAGGATCAACGGGTTGCGGACGAGTTCGCGCAGCACACCGGCCTCGCCATGGCGCGCCAGCATCCACACCGCTGCCAGGTTTGCCGGCGGCACCATGAGGCCGACGACGATGCCCATGGCGGCGATGCCCGGGATGCCATACAGCGTCCCGGCGACCGCGAGGCCGATGTAGGAATTGAAGCGGAAGGCGCACTGGTATTGCGAGGCAAAGGAAATCGGCGTGATCGGCAGCAGACGCGCCGCGAGGCCCAGCAGCATGCCGCCGCCCATCGCCGCACCGGCTACCGCCAGCATGGGCGCAGCCGACGACCAGGCGATGTTCGCCTTGACCAGGCCGTTGAACAGCAGCGCCGGAAACAGGACGTAATAGACCAGCTTTTCCAGCCCGGTCCAGAAATGTTCGCCCAGATGCAGGATGCGACGCAGGCTGTCGCCGATCAGGATCAGGGCAAAGTCGGGAAGGA
>JALHNN010000200.1 GCA_022843505.1 Sulfuritalea sp. | reverse complement strand
GCCCCGGGGGCCGCGGCAGACGGACGCATCGCAAACATCGCCGCTATCAGTGAGAGGGGACGGGCATGCCTCGCCGGCGTGAGGTCCTCAAGTACGCCGCCGCCGGCCTGACGCTGCTGGTCACGAGAGTCGGCGCTGGCGCCACGGCGACTACCAGCATCCTTGCGGTGCGCGTCTGGCCGGCGCGCGACTACACGCGCGTGACCCTGGAACACGACCAGGCGATCCGCTATAGCCACATGCTGGTCAAGGACCCGGATCGGCTGGTGCTCGACCTGGAAGGGGTCGAGTTCAACAACGTGCTGCAAAGCCTGCCGGCCAAGATCATCGAGGCCGACCCCTACATCAAGCTGATCCGCGCCGGGCGCAACAAGCCCGGCGTGGTGCGTGTGGTGGTAGAACTGAAGGGGGAAATCAAGCCGCAGGTTTTTGCCCTCAAACCGGTGGGCGAATACGGCCATCGCCTGGTGCTCGACCTTTATCCCGCCGAACCCGTCGATCCGCTGATGGCACTGCTGGAAAAGTCGGACCAGTCCGGCCTCAAGGCCGAGTCGAAGCTGAACGGGGAAGGGCGGCCGGCCGAAAAGCCCCCGTCGGATAAGGCAGCGCCTGAGCAACGGCCCGACGTCGCGCGCCTTGTCACCATCGTCCTCGATCCCGGACACGGCGGCGAAGACCCCGGCGCGATCGGCCGCGGCGGCAGCTACGAAAAGCACGTCACGCTTTCCGTTGCCCGCCGACTGAAACAGAAGATCGACGCCACGCCCAACATGCGGTCGGTGCTGACACGCGATGGCGACTATTTCATCCCCCTGCAGCAGCGGGTACAGAAGGCGCGGCGGGTGCAGGCGGACCTTTTCGTCTCGGTGCACGCCGATGCCTTCATCAAGCCGACCGCGCGCGGTTCCAGCGTTTTCGCCCTTTCCGAGACCGGTGCTTCGAGTTCGGCGGCGCGCTGGCTGGCGAACAAGGAAAACTCGGCGGACCTGGTCGGCGGCGTCAACCTCGGCGTCAAGGATCCCTACCTCGCGCGCACGCTGCTCGACCTCTCGCAGACGGCCACCATCAACGACAGCCTGAAGCTGGGCAAGGACGTGCTGGGTGAGCTCGGGCGCATCAATACCCTGCACAAGGCCCATGTCGAGCAGGCCGGTTTCGCCGTGCTCAAGGCGCCCGACATTCCCTCTATCCTGATCGAGACGGCCTTCATCTCCAATCCCGAAGAGGAGGCACGCCTCAACGACGAGGCCTACCAGGAACGCATGGCCGAGGCCATCCTCAAGGGCATCCGGCGCTACTTCGCCAAGAATCCGCCGCTCGCCAAGTCCAAGCTGGCGCGGCTGGATTGATATAATCCGCGCCTTTCCCCGCTGTCCCCATCCCATGCTGGTTTTTCGCGGTGTCCCCGAGCGGGCCACGACGTCCACGGTGCTGACCATCGGCAATTTCGATGGCGTGCATCTTGGGCATCGCGCGCTGCTTGGCGAATTGATGGCCAAGGCGCGCGAGTTGGCTCTGCCGGCAACCGTCTTGACCTTCGAACCGCATCCGCGCGAACTCTTCGCGCCGGACCAGGCGCCGGCGCGCCTGGCCAGCATGCGCGACAAGCTGGAACTGCTCGCCGAATGCGGCGTCGATCGTGTCCATGTCTGCCGTTTCGACCGCAAGCTGGCATCGCTTACCGCCGAGCAGTTCATCGAACGGATCCTGGTCCGCGGCCTGTCGGTGAGGCACCTGATCATCGGCGACGACTTCCGCTTCGGCAAGGCGCGCGCCGGTGATTTCGCCTTGCTGCAAAAGGCGGGACGGGAACACCGATTCGTCGTTGAAGCCATGCGTACGGTCGACTTCGACGGGCTGAGGGTTTCCAGTTCGGCGGTACGCGAGGCGCTTGCCGCCGGCGATATCGAACGTGCCGAGAGGTTGCTCGGGCGCCCGTTCGTGATTGCCGGCCGCGTCATGGACGGCAGGAAGATCGGCCGCACCATCGGTTTTCCGACGGCCAACATACAGGTGCGGAGGAAGCGCCTGCCTCTGTCCGGCGTGTTCGCCGTGACCGTGTCGGGCATCGATTCGAAACCACTGCCCGGTGCCGCCAATATCGGTGTCCGACCGACCGTGGCCGAGGGCCTGAAGCCGGTGCTGGAAGTGCACCTGCTGGATTTCGATCGTGACATCTACGGCCGGCATGTCGATGTGAATTTCATGCACAAGTTGCGCAGCGAGGCGAAGTTCGAATCGCTCGATGCGCTCAAGGCCCAGATCGCGCGCGACGTTTCCGACGTGCGCGCCTATTTCGCAACCCGTCCCCCTGCTGGCTGGAACCATGGCTGACTATCGAAAAACCCTCAACATGCCCGACACTCCCTTCCCGATGCGCGGCGACCTTGCCAAGCGCGAACCGGGCTGGATCAAGGACTGGCAGGACAGGAAGCTCTACCAGCGCATCCGCGAGGCGGCCAAGGGGCGCCCGCGCTTCGTGCTGCACGACGGCCCGCCCTATGCCAACGGCGACATCCACATCGGCCACGCGGTGAACAAGATCCTCAAGGACATCATCGTCCGCTCCAAGACCCTGGCCGGCTTCGACGCGCCCTATGTGCCGGGCTGGGACTGCCATGGCCTGCCCATCGAGCACCAGATCGAGAAAACCCACGGCAAGCACCTGCCGGGCGACAAGGCGCGCGAGCTGTGCCGCAGCTATGCCACCGAGCAGGTAAGCCGGCAGAAGAAGGATTTCATCCGCTTGGGCGTCCTGGGCGACTGGGACAATCCCTACCTGACCATGGCTTTCGCCAACGAGGCCGACGAGATCCGTGCCGTCGGCGAACTGTATCGCCGCGGCTACCTGTTCAAGGGCCTCAAGCCGGTGAACTGGTGTTTCGACTGCGGCTCGGCGCTGGCCGAGGCGGAGGTGGAGTATCAGGACAAGAAGTCGCCGGCGATCGACGTCGGCTTCCGGCTCGATCCGTCGGAACGGGAACGCATCGCCCATGCCTTCGGTATCGCCGCCTTGCCGACCGGCGAGTGCTTTACCGTGATCTGGACCACGACGCCCTGGACCATCCCGGGAAACCAGGCGCTCAACATGCATCCCGAGTTCACCTACGAACTGGTGCAGACCGAACGCGGCTGCCTGATCCTCGCCGCCGAGCTGCGCGCCGCGGCACTGGAGCGCTACCAGCTTGCGGGAACCGTGCTTGGCGCCTGCAAGGGCGCGGCGCTATCCCTGGTCAAGTTCCGGCATCCCTTTTACGATCGTTCCTCGCCGGTCTATCTGGGCGAGTATGTGACGCTCGATGCCGGCACCGGCATCGTCCATAGCGCCCCGGCCTATGGCCTGGAGGACTTCGACTCCTGTCGCAAGCATGGCATGCACAACGACGAGATCCTGACGCCGGTGCAGGGCGATGGCGTGTTCGCCCCTAGCCTGCCTTTCTTCGGCGGCATGTTCGTCTGGAAGGCCAATCCCGTCATCATCGAAAAGATTGCCGAGACCGGTTGCCTGTTCGCCAGCAGCGAGATCATCCACAGCTACATGCACTGTTGGCGGCACAAGACGCCGATCATCTATCGCGCCACGACGCAATGGTTTGTGGGTATGGAACGCCGCGAGGGCGCCGACAAGCCGACCCTGCGCGACGCCGCGCTCGCCGCCGTTGCCGCCACCAAGTTCTATCCCGACTGGGGCCAGGCGCGACTGCATGCCATGATCGCCAACCGGCCCGACTGGTGCGTATCGCGTCAGCGCAACTGGGGCGTTCCGATACCCTTTTTCCTGCACAAGGAAACCGGCGAGCCGCATCCGCGCACCCTTGAGTTGCTCGAAGAGGTCGCCAGGCGCGTCGAACAGCAGGGCATCGAGGGCTGGTCCAAGCTCGACGCGAAGGACCTGCTGGGTGACGAGGCATCGCAGTACGACAAGATGAAGGACACGCTGGATGTCTGGTTCGATTCGGGTACGACGCACCGCACCGTCCTGCGCGGCTCGCACCAGGCCGAGTCGACCTACCCGGCCGATCTCTATCTCGAGGGTTCGGACCAGCATCGCGGCTGGTTCCACTCTTCCTTGCTGACCGGCGCCGCGATCGACGGCCGCGCGCCCTACAAAGGTCTGCTGACCCACGGCTTCGTGGTCGACGGCAAGGGCAAGAAAATGTCCAAGTCCAAGGGCAACGTCGTCGCTCCCCAGGAGGTCTCCGACACGCTCGGTGCCGAGATCCTGCGCCTGTGGGTCGCGGCGACCGACTACTCGGGCGAGTTGTCGATCTCCAAGGAAATCCTCGCCCGCGTGGTCGAGGTCTATCGCCGCCTGCGCAACACCCTGAGGTTTCTGCTGGCCAATACCGCCGACTTCGACCCGGCGACACAGATGCTGCCAGTTGAGCAGTGGCTGGAAGCCGACCGCTATGCGCTGGCGCTGACGCGCAAGTTGCAGGCGCTGTGCGCCGCCGACTACGACCGATTCGAATTCCACAAGGTGGTGCAGGCGTTGATGAATTTCTGCTCCGAGGACCTTGGCGCCTTCTACCTCGACATCCTCAAGGATCGCCTGTACACCACGGCGGCCGATTCGGTGCCGCGCCGCGCCGCGCAGAGCGCGCTGTGGCACATCCTGCAGACCGTGACGCGCCTGATGGCGCCGGTGCTTTCCTTCACCGCCGAGGAAATCTGGTCCGTGACGCGTGACAAACATGAGCAGGGCGAGAGCGTGATGCTCGCCACCTGGCACGAGTTGCCGGGTCTTGCCGAAGAGTCGGCGCTGGTGACACGGTGGACACAGCTGCGCGAAGTACGCGCCGAGGTCACCAAGGCCATGGAAGCGCAGCGCGAAGCCGGCAAGATCGGTTCCTCTCTGCAGGCTGAAGTCGAGATCCGCGTCGGCGGCGACAAGCATGCCCTGCTGGCCTCACTGGGCGACGACCTGCGCTTCGTGCTGATCTGCTCGAAGACCACGCTGATTCGCGTCGATAGTGCGGACACGGAGGGTGTTGCCGTCGTTGCGACGACGCACGTCAAATGTGCCCGTTGCTGGCACTGGCGCGAGGATGTCGGCCGCGACGCGGCCCACCCGGAACTCTGCGGTCGCTGCGTGAGCAACCTGCACGGCGACGGCGAGGCCCGCAGTTTCGCCTGAGATGAGTCGCGGACTTGCCCGCTGGCTGGCCCTGGCTGCGTTCGTGATCGTGCTCGACCAGATCACCAAGCAGTGGGTGATCGGCAGCTTTCGTCTGGGGGAAAGCCTTGTCGTGACGTCCTTTTTCAACCTCGTACTGGTGCTCAATCCCGGTGCGTCGTTCAGCTTTCTGGCCGGGGCAGGGGGGTGGCAGAAGTGGTTTTTCATCGTCCTCGCCCTGGGTGTCTCGGTCTGGCTGCTGGCCATGCTGCGCCAGCATGCCGGTGAGCGCCTGTTGCCCCTGGCGCTGTCGCTGATACTGGGCGGCGCACTGGGCAATGTGATCGATCGCCTGCGCTTCGATGCGGTGGTCGACTTTCTCGATTTCCACCTGGCCGGCTATCATTGGCCGGCATTCAACGTGGCCGATTCGGCCATCACCGTCGGCGTCGTCCTGATGCTCCTGCAGCAATGGCGCGCCCCCAAGGAAAGCCCGTGACCGATACCGTTCAGCCCGACAGCTACATCGCCCTGCATTACCGCGTTGCCAACAGCGACG
>JALHNN010000199.1:2733-5684 GCA_022843505.1 Sulfuritalea sp. | reverse complement strand
AACTGCATGACGACTTGTCTGCTATCGGGGTTCGCGGTAAGTATTTCACATGCCCGCTTCACTTGATCAATTCCGAAGTGACGCCTCAAGCGATACCCGTAGGCGCCTGCGTAAGTTGGGCCTTCCCCAGAAAATTGTGGAAGCCGGGGAAACCAGTAATTCAGGATCGCTGATTCATTGCTACCAGCAAGAATCCATATCACCTCTGCAATCGCAAAGGCTGGATTGATTGGCGGTTGCCGTGCAGCCACCCAGCGCTGGCGCGGATCTTCAATCTCCATTGCTACGTGAAGCAATTCAAAAGTTACGCCCGCCCGACTTGCTTGCGGCAGACCGGCATCGACCTCGGAACGCAGCAACTCTTGGGCTCGCTGCCATACCTCGTTCGCTGATTGCCCCCGAATTAGGTTCACAGCGTGCGCTCCAGAAAACAGTACGAGATTGGAAACAAAAGAGACCTACCGCTTATATTTAAAAATGGTTGCAGCAACGTTATGAACCAATGAGGTGACAGAAGACGCGTTGTCGATCTTAATTATCGGATGCACGGTTACCTCTTGTGCGGCAAGCGTGTGATATGCGGAAAGTATAGCGCTGTCCACCCGCGCCGTGTCGCGTTGTAGCAAGAAAGCGGCGCAAGGTTTCATGCCTTTCCATGCAAATTGCTCAACATTGATCATGAGCTCAAGGTGCTCACTGGGGACATTGCTCATCAGCCCGTAAACCCAGGTGGACCACCAATACCTGTCCAGCAGCACCGTTCTATTTTCCTCGAGCGCTGGCACGATAGTGCGTTCAATCAGATCGATGTGCGCAGCTATATGCAACAACTGTAGACTTGCCGGCGACATCTCGGTTATCCGGAAATCTTCTGGCGAATGGTGTAAGTCGTATATGTGTCGTCCTATAGTGCCAGGTTCCTGCCCAGGAAATGAAAGTGATAAGACTTCTTCGCCAGCTAGCCGAAGGTACGAAGCCAATTCGGAGACCAAGGTACTTTTGCCAACTCCATCTGGCCCTTCAAACACGAAGAGTTGCCTTGATTTTGAAGTGTCTCGATATGTGACCGCACAAGACGGATCGGGATTTTTCATGCGTTAGCTCGATGAACCATGGTCGTACACTGCTCGACATTGGGCAAGCAAATGCTTCAGTGCCGGTCTACCCCATGTGCCGCTGCTGCCATTTCCCTTGCCCGTCTCAAGTGCAGCCAATGTCGCATGGCACACCAGTGGCCCCACCGGAATGCCCACTTCTCTAGCGATGCAAGCCTGCAAACGAGCCAAGCCTTTGAAGTTCCCGAGTGCCTTCTGAACGAAATATTGGTATCTATAGAGTGCCGTGAGATACAGTTCCCGGTCAGGTCCGAGCTTTAGACTAATATGGCTGAGGCATTGGCCACTACGATGATTGTCGTGATCAAGATCCGTTTCGTAGAACTTGAGCTCGAGCGGCTCCAAGTTTAGGTCTAGTTCATACACTGCTCGCATCGGCCCTGGGTTCAATAATTGATGGCGTAACTTCGTTATCGCCATGTCGAGCGGATTGACTGTTTCGTTGTCCGAGCACTTGCGCTGCACCAATCGTAGTGCATAGGTCCCTTTTCGGTTAGAAGGGATTGACTTTATGTATGGATAAATGCTTTCAGGATAACTGTAGACCTTGGCCAAGCCTCCGGAAATGTACTCACTTGCGGGGAAAATAGTTTCGGCAACTGTTTCGATTGGCTGACAGTCATACTTTGCCAAGAACTCTTCAACTTGTTTTTCAACAGCACGGGACTCGTCAGTCGCCAAAGTCGGCTCTGTCACTTCGACAATGAGGTTGTAGACCGGATTCGCGGTTGAATAGAGAAGTTCGGCGGCTTCCAACCATGCGCCCGCACGTGTTTGATGGCTACGTGTTTTCATTTCAGTTTGGCCGAGTTAGTTAGTATGCAACGCAGATAACGAGTGACACCCGATGAGCTTGTCCTTGAGGTATTCGACGGGAAGCCAAGCATGTCCGCCCTCCGCCCATGCCTCCCCCCAACTATTGCGGATCATCAATAGGTCATCAGTCGCCGCGGAGGGGCGGCGACCAATGCCAACGGCGAGTACCGCGTGTCCGCCAAACGCAGAACCAGATGGGTCGATGATATGCGGCGCTTTCTGTACTCGCGCGAACCCGGGTACAAGGCGAACGCTTACGACGACGGGAATGCCCTGGTTCACCGCATCAAAGATGGAAGCCGCTGTAGCGACGTGGCTTAGCCCGCCGAACCACAACTTTGTCACCGGCTGTGGGCTCCACGGATTTGTGATCGTAGCCTGATATGGACAGTCCAACTCATCGGGCTGGCCGTTTGTCCGCAATGCGAGATCGGCTGCCGCAAACGTCAGTCCGTTGCTGCTGTTTTTCTGCGGCATTTGTTGAGCGCCATGGTAGAACAAAAATTCCGCAGAAAGCCGATGCTTTAGCCCGTGAGCATCACTGTGACCGTCTGAAGCGGCGCACGCCAGACACGTTGGCCGGCTTCCTTGGTCGCGAACCCCGGTCCAACGACCGCGCAGATCGACGGACGCTGAAATGCCTCCGAGCGACGACGTCATGCCGCGAGCAACCTTTCGCGCCGCGGCAGCCCAATAGGTTCCTTGCCAAGGAGAGCTAGGTCTAGCTCAAAGGTGTTAAGTGCCTGTGAATGGCTTTCCCATGGGCGGCGCTCTTCTAGTTGCAAACGATGAAGACCAAGCTCCTTACCCTGCGCGACAACCCGTCTTCTAACCGTTGCGCCCACAGCCGCAAAGGCTATCTCTCGTTTCACATCACTGTAGACCGAAAGCCCGGCTGCGGGCATCGGGTCCATATCCCACTCGTAGCCACTGGCAACGTGTTCCTCCAATTCGAACACCAGGAAGTCATTCGGACTGCCGAGTAATTGAGCACCGCGGTCGTGTTCAGATAACAGCCAT
>JALHNN010000199.1:0-2723 GCA_022843505.1 Sulfuritalea sp. | reverse complement strand
CTGGATACCAGGAGGTTGGCGTAATGCCTTCAATGGCTCGTTGCTTTGAATCCTTGGGTCGTTGTTTGGCCAAGAGACTGGCTTCAGCAGCGGAAATTAAGTCGGCCGAGGCTAACGCCCAACACGTGGCCGTGTAGCTCGCACTGACACGAAGCGAGAGTTGGTACACGGTGTCAGCATGTCGCAAGTCATGCTTAGTCCAACCGCGTCGCCGAGCATGCGCGACGATCAGCCATTTGGGAAGGAGAAACTCTGATGCAAACGCGTCGGCTTCTAGCTCCTGATCATCGTAACCCGCCTTCTCGCCGCGAGCGGCGAAACCGACATTCACATCAAAGCTGGCGGTGCGATGGCCAAGCAGATGATGACCGAGCTCATGGGCTGCAGTAAACCGCTGAACGTGATGGTCTCGCAGGGTAGTGATTAACATACCCGCGCCGCGCGGCGTCGGTACATAAGCACCGAGCAGGCCCTCTAGCGGCCGGAAGAGAATTGTAATTCCACAGGCGCGAATCGCTCGTAACACGTCGACAGGGCGATCACCAGCCTTCAACCTTTCCCGCAATCCGAGATCCGCGTGCATTTCGGCCGCACGCGCTATCCCGCTGAGCGTAGCGTTACGTCTTGCTGTCATCGTCAGATGCCTCTTGAGAGCGTTGCATCAGGAACTCGGTGAAGCGTAGCAACTCAGACCTATCTTTCGCCGACAACTTCGACGCCTGCCGGGCGAGCGCACTTACATCGTCTGGAAGGATCTCCTTTTCCTCGCCAGTGAAATAGGCCACCGACCTTTGGTATAGACGCGCCAGTGCTACTAATTCGACAGTGTCAACACGTCTATGCCCAGTTTCGATTAAAGACACAGCCGACCGTGACAGATTTGTAACTTCGGCAACATCTTGCTGCGATAAGCCTAGATACTCTCGTGCTTCCTTTAGCCGGCTCGCAGTCACTATTCGTTGGTCGCTCATTTTGTGCCCTCAGTATCAAACGACTGCGGCAGGCTGTCGGACTGGCGCCGGTTCAGCGACGCAGTGTTTCTTGATTTCTGCCATCACGTGTGTGATGGCGGCGGCTACGGTCGAGTAGCCTCCCTTTTGTATCCAGGTTGGGTCTAGACGAAAGCCCGTAAATTCCTTTACGGTGGCCGACAGTTTGACAACGGTCTTCGAATCCACTTTTGGCGTTGTCCACAAATCCGTGTGAGGATCCTTTGCTAGCTCTGGGAGAGCACAGTCTTCGAGATCCCTCTGTAGCTGCTCGGTGAGCAGCTTTTCCAACGGTTGTGCTATTTCATCAAACTTCGTAGGACTGAGCTTGTGGGTCGCCATAGAACCTCCTAGTGTCCGAATACCGAACCAATAATAGCATATTGTGTTCGATAATCAAACAATTCTTCTCTGATAGGTGGCGCAGACTATCCGGTGTTCGGCGAGTCTCACCGGTATGACGGTTATCCAAGGAAGAAAGGTAGCTACGTCGGTCGGTACTCGCCATCCGGATGCGCCGAGGTAACTTCCTCTCACGCCGGTGCGTTCGACTAGCCGTACTTGGCGGAATCCTAAAGCACGACAGAGGGTGCGAGGATATTGGCATTTGTAAATCGCTTCCTTAGCGGAAAAGGCAAAGTTCCGTGCACTGCTTCTGTCCTGGCAAATCCCGAGCGCGAGGAGCCGGCCTATTTCTGTGGACCAAGTGATGTCGCGAGCAATCTGATCGCTGATAGGTCTGTCATCGTCAATGTCGACGCCGACGGACTCGTAAGCGCCTTTCCGCGCCACAAATGCCACGGCAAATGCATCGGTATGACTGATGCTTCCGCAAATTGCATCTGGCCAAATCGGCTCGCCGCCTGCCCCTTGAAGCACAGCGCTGAAGGGAATTCCGAGTGCTTGCATTGCGACACGCGCGGCTGATCGACCCGCAGTAAACTCTTTTACACGGGAAGGAATTGCGTCGCAAATGTACTCTGGCTCGTCGCCGACTAGTCCATCCTTGCAGCCTTGTACACCGCGAACCACCAAGCAAGAGTCTGAAGAAACCCAATGAGTAATTGAGAAATCAAGACGAGAGGTCATAACCGAGCTTTCGCGACATTGGTACAGATTTCGAATCAGGCACCCGTCATAATACTAACAGTTGCGCGTTAAGGGCATGGCTGTAGGATAGAACGGGGTGACCGTCCACGCTGATCTCAGCCCGGATCGCCGGCTTTATGCTAGCGGCCATGCGCGGCGTCAGCAGTGCTAACAACCATCTGACTTCGCAAGAACATCGCCTTCGACCAAGCAGATCATCTGCCTACGTAAATCGCAGTAATCTGCTCGCGCTCATGCCCCAGTTCCCGGCTGATCGTTAGCCGTGCCTCTTGATCAATCACCTTTTGTGCTGCGGTCAATTCCTTGGAGCGTGGGCCGCCGGCGGCTGGCGCAGCCCAGCCGGTGAGCTCGCGGTAGCGCGTCTGCGCATACTGGTGGCGATGCCCGTGCACCTGGTGGCTACCGGCCTTGGCGCACTGATACTCGAAGCGCCGGAGCTGCTCCACGTAGCGTTTGTCGGCCGGGATGAGGCTGCCCCTGCCGGCGAAGCGCTTCGCCTCGTCGAGCACCCGACGCTGCTCTTCATTGCGGATGGGGATTTCCCGTTCGCGACCGCCCTTGGTCCAGGTGTCTTTCAGAACGAGCCTGTCGCCGCGGTCCGCCCACTCCGGCCGGATCTTGATC
>JALHNN010000198.1:2675-5738 GCA_022843505.1 Sulfuritalea sp. | reverse complement strand
CGGCACCGCCAGCGTGTTGCCGCCGTAGTTCTGCCACTGGTCGATGATGGCGTAGGGCGCCGGGTAGTGCTCGGGGCGGGCGCGCTTCGCCACCTGCTTTTTCGCGCCGCTGGCGACCACGGCCTTGAGCGGGCCGTTCATCAGTTTCTGCAGCAAGGGTAGCCTTTCCTGGCGCGGCGGGTTGCCCGAAAGCACCAGCATGCGCGCGGCATTTTCCATGACCCGCGGCGGCACGCATTCGTCGGCCAGGCCCATCTTCTTCGCCCGCTTGGCATCGATGTTCTTGCCGGTCAGCATCATGTCCAGCGCCGCCGCCGGGCCGACGACCTGCGGCAGGCGCAACATGCCGCCCCAGCCAGGTACGATGCCGAGCATGACCTCGGGCAGGGCGAACTTGGTGCCGGGCTCATCCACCGCGATGCGGTAGCGGCAGCCCAGCGCCAGTTCGGTGCCGCCGCCCATGCAATGGCCGCGCACCAGCGCCAGCGTCGGATACTTGACGTCGGCCAGGCGGTTGTAGGTATCCCAGCCTCGCTGAATCAGTACCCGAGCCTTTTCCGGGGTGTCGGCGGTGATGAACTCCTCGATGTTGGCGCCGGCGATGAAACCGGCCTCCTTTGCCGACTTGAAGACCAGCCCTTTGGGCGGATTCTTCTCGCATTCGTCGAGGATCAGGCCAAGTTCGGTCATGACCTCGGCGCCCAGGGTATTGGTCGAAGAACCCGCGGTGTCGAGAATGGCCCAGGCGATGCCGCTATCGGCCTCGCGTTCGAGTTTCCAGTTCCTGTAGGTCATCAGACAGCCTCCACCAGAACCGCCCCGCCCTGGCCGCCGCCGATGCAGATGCTGGCGATGCCGCGTTTTTTCTGCTCGCGGCGCAGGATGTGCAGCAGGTGCAGCACGATGCGCGCGCCGGAAGCGCCGACCGGGTGGCCCAGGGCGATGGCGCCGCCGTCGATGTTGAGTTTCGCCGGGTCGAGGGTGCCCAGCGGCGCATCGAGACCCAGCTGTTCCTTGCCGTAGGCCGGGTCTTCCCAGGCCCTGACACAGCCCATGACCTGGGCGGCGAAGGCTTCGTTGATCTCCCAGGCGTCGAGGTCGTTCAGGCCGAGCCCGTGGCGCTGCAGGATGGGCGTGGCGGCATGCACGGGCCCCAAGCCCATCTGCGCCGGGTCGAGCCCGGCCCATTGCGTGTCGGTGATCTTGCCGATCGGCGTCAGCCGGTACTTCTCCACCGCCTCGGCGGAGGCCAGCAGCAGCCAGGCCGCGCCGTCGGTGATCTGCGAACTGTTTCCCGGGGTGATCTTGCCGTATTTGCGGTCGAAGAAGGGCTTGAGCTTGGCCAGGCCCTCCATGCTGGAGTCGTGGCGCACGCCGTCGTCCTCGGCATAGACCTTGCCGTTGGCATCGATCAGCGGCACGATCTCGTCGAAGCAACCGGCCTTCTGCGCGGCGGACACCTTCTTGTGGCTTTCCACCGAGAAGGCGTCCATCTGCTGGCGCGAGATGCCGAACTTCCAGGCCAGGTTCTCCGCCGTCTGACCCATCATCAGGTTCACCACCGGGTCGGTGAGGCCCTTGACGATGCCGATCACGGGTGTGAGCAGCATGGCCGGCCGCAGCTTGGCGAACATGCCTAGCTTGGCGCCCGCGGTCCGCGCCTGGGCCATCAGCGAGAACCACATCACCATCTTGTCCGAGTAGAGCAGCGGTGTGCGCGAGAGCGCATCGACGCCGCCGGCCAGCACCAGCTGCGAGCGGCCGCTGTGGATGTTGGCGATGGCCGAATCCAGCGCCTGCATGCCGGAGGCGCAGTTGCGCATCACGGTCCAGCCCGGCACCTTGTTGCCGCAGCCCAGGCGCAGGGCGATGACGCGGCCGATGTTGACCTCGTCGACGCTGGGCCCGGCGCAACCGACGATGACTTCGTCCAGGTCTTCAGGCGCAAAGGGCTGGCGCGCCAGCAGCGCGCGGCCGGAGATAGTGGCGAGGTCGGAGGCCGAGAAGGGACCGGGCACGTTGCGCGACTTGAGGAAGGGCGAGCGCGCGCCGTCGACGATGTAGATGGGTTCGAAAGCTCTCATGCTTGCTTGCTCCATGGTGCCGCGCGCAGCGGTGATGGATGAAAAATCTTGGTTGCTCGCTGAATGGGTGCGCCAAGGACGACGGGGGTCCGTCTCCGTCCATGTCCCCCGGGCCGAAAAGACACTGGCCCTCCTCCTTTACTTACCGGAGACGGACCCCCGTCGTCCTTGGCGGGAAACGTATGCGCCTTGCGACCGAAAACCTGCGCTGACGTCACCTGATCGGGAGGGTGGGGCGTTCCCCGCAGCGAAGTAAAGAAGGAGGAGGTGCCCGCAGGGCACCGACGGATGACATGAGCGGAGGGGAATGCCCCACCGTCCCGATCCCGCACCAGCCTCAACTTCGCAACAGGATTCATCCTAAGCCACCTTGCGCAAGGCTTCAGGCTTGGTCGGCGCGGGTGTCACCTGCTCGACCGAGAAATCCTGCGGGAAATCGTCCACCGCGATGGCGCGGTCGCGCAGTGCGGCGCGGCGCTGCAGCAGCGCGTGCTCCTCGGCCGTAATGATGCCGGCTTCGCGGGCGTGGGCAGCCATGGTCGCCGTGTCGCCAGCGCCGACTCTTCCGTCCTTGCGGGCGGCGCGGATGCGCGCCTCGATCGGCTCGGCGGCGACCGTGGCTTCCAGCGCCAGCTCGACCACACCGACCGCATCCATCTCGTCGCGCGGCACAAACATGCCGGCGGTCAGGCGGTCGCGCGTCGCGGAAGGCTCGATCAGGAGTTGCGCGACTTCGTGGCCGAGCTTGTCGGAAGGCACCTCGTAAGGGCGGCCGAGCGGGAAGATGTACCAGTGCAGCAGGGCGGCGATGAAGCGGTTCGGGTAGTTGGAGATCACGCCCTCGAAGGCGTTCTGCATTTTGAACATGGCGTCCCAGATCGCCCAGTGCATCAGCGGTGCGTCGGCTGCCTGGCGTCCCTCGGCCTCGTAGCGCTTGAGCGTGGCTGAAGCGAGATACATCAGCGAGAGGATGTCACCG
>JALHNN010000198.1:0-2665 GCA_022843505.1 Sulfuritalea sp. | reverse complement strand
CGCGCCGAGAGCTTTTCCTTGCGCTTGAGGTCGCCGCCCATGACGAACATCGAGACGTCGGCGAGGAAGGCGAAGGCGGCGGAGAAGCGCGACAGCTGCTGGTAGTAGCGGCGCGTCTCGGGTGCGACATTGGCCGGCACCGCGACGAAGTTGGAGCCGGTGAGGCCCATGCTCCAGGAACGGAAGCCGCGCGTCCAGATGAACCACAGGTGGGCGGCGAAGGCGGCGTCGAAATCGCGCAGTCCCTGTCCTGCGTCCGGATTCCTGGCCGCCGCCATTTCCTTCAGCACATAGGGGTGGCAGCGGATCGCGCCCTGGCCGAAGATGATCAGGCTGCGCGTCAGGATGTTCGCGCCCTCGACCGTGATCGCCACCGGGATCTGCTGGTAGGCGCGGCCCATGAAGTTGTTGGGGCCGAGGCAGATGCCCTTGCCGCCGAGGATGTCCATCGCGTCGTTGACCACCTGGCGCGTGCGCTCGGTGACGTGGTACTTGACGATGGCCGAGACCACCGAGGGCTTCTCGCCGAGGTCGATGGCGCCGGCGGTCATGCTGCGCGCCGCGTCCATCAGGTAGAGGTTGCCGCCCATGCGTGCCAGCGGCTCCTCGATGCCCTCGAAGCGGCCGATGGCGGTCTTGAACTGGCTGCGCACGCGGGCGTAGGCGCCGGTGGCGCGCACCGCGAGCTTGGACATGCCGGTGTTCGACGAGGGCAGCGAGATCGAGCGCCCCGCCGCCAGGCATTCCATGAGCATGCGCCAGCCCTGGCCGGCCATCGCCGGCCCGCCGATGATCCAGTCCAGCGGCATGAAGACGTCCTTGCCCGAGTTGGGGCCGTTCTGGAACACGGCGTTGAGCGGGAAATGGCGACGGCCGATGTTCACGCCGGGATGGTCGGTCGGCACCAGCGCGCAGGTGATGCCCAGGTCGTCGACATCACCGAGCAGGTGGTCGGGGTCCTGCAGGCGGAAGGCGAGGCCGAGGAGGGTGCAGATCGGGCCCAAGGTGATGTAGCGCTTGTCCCAGGTGACGCGCATGCCGATCACTTCCCGGCCCTGCCACTGGCCCTTGCAGACGATGCCGAGGTCAGGGATCGAGGCCGCGTCGGAGCCGGCCTGCGGGCTGGTCAGGGCGAAGGCGGGGATCTCCAGGCCCTTGGCCAGGCGCGGCAGGTAGTAGTCCTTCTGTGCCTCGGTGCCATAGTGCAGCAGCAGTTCGGCCGGGCCCAGCGAGTTCGGCACCATGACCGAGACGGCGGCAGCCGAGCAGCGCGTGGACAGCTTTTGCACCACCGCCGAATGCGCGTAGGCGGAAAACTCCAGCCCGCCGTAGCGCTTGGGGATGATCATGCCGAGGAAGCCCTTCTCCTTGATGTAGGCCCAGACCTCCGGCGGCAGGTCGTGGTGGATCTGGGTCGTATCCCAGTCGTGGGACATGGCGCACAACGCCTCGCATTCGTGGTCGAGGAAGGACTGCTCTGCCGCCGTGAGCTTCGGCTGCGGATAGGCCAGCAGCTTGTCCCAGGCCGGCTTGCCGGAGAACAGCTCGCCTTCCCACCAGACGGTGCCGGCTTCGAGCGCTTCCCTCTCGGTCTGCGACATGGCCGGCAGCATCTTCTTGTAGAGGGCGAAGATCGGACCGGTGAGGATGGCGCGGCGCAGCGGCGGCAGCAGGAGCACGGCGGCCGAGGTGGAAAATGCGGCGGCGATCAGGACGAGGAACCAGGTCATGGCGTTCTCCTTTGTCAGGCGGCGCGCTTGGCGCGCGGCTTCCTGGCGGTTTTGGCAACGGGTTTGACAACCAAGTCAGGCAGCGGTGCGCGCAGGCCACCGATGAGGAAGCTCATCAGCCGCGCATACAGCGCCTCGGGATCGGAATCGTCGATCGGCCCCAGCAGGCGCAGGGCCTCGGTTCCGGAGATGGCGTAGGACAGCGCACCCATCATGAAGTGGAAGCGCCAGAGGAACTCCTCCTGCGGCACGTCGGGCAGGGCCTTGAAAAAAGCCGCCTTGAAGCGGGCGATCACCTCGGCGTATTCCTCGGCAAGAAACTTGCGCACGAACTCGGTCGGCTCGGTATAGGTACGCCCCAGCAGGCGCATGAATGTCTGTCCGCCGTTATGGTCGGCCGCCATGCGGATGGCGACGCCGAAAAAGGCTTCGACGATCTGGCGCGGCTTCAGCGGCTGACCTTTTGCCTCGGCCTCGAAGGCGGACAGGGCGGCGATGCGCTGCTCGTTGAGCCAGGTCAGGCGGCGGCGGAACACGGCTTCGGTCAGCGCTTCCTTGGAGCCGAAATGGTAGTTCACCGCCGCCAGGTTGGCCTGGGCCTCGGCGGTGATCATGCGCAGCGTCGTTGCGTCCAGTCCGTGCATGACGAAGAGGCGCTCGGCGGCGTCGAGAATGCGGATGCGGGTGTCGGTTTCCACGGGACGGCAGGCCTCCGGCAAACATTGGTTTCAAACGAACGTTTGAATGCTGACATTTGAAGCTGCCGGCGTCAAGTGGATGGCCTCTAATTTCGTGCTGCATCGCGTCATCGGATCGCTACAATCGCGTCTTCCGCCCGCCGCCTCATATTCCACGTGCTGCTGCTCGAACTCGTCCTCCTGCTGATGATCTGCGCCGTAGCCCTGGGCTGGCTGGCGCGCCACTTCAAGTTTCCC
>JALHNN010000197.1 GCA_022843505.1 Sulfuritalea sp. | reverse complement strand
AGACCCGGGCGCGGATCTGCGAGGCCGGGCTCCAGGCCGCGCGCGCCAGCGGCCGCCCCTCGGCGGAAACGATGTCGACCGTGTCGCCCGGTCGCGCCCGGCCTTCGAGGCGGGCAACTGCCCCGGAAAAGATCCAGGGATGGCGGCGCAGCAGGGATTTTTCCTTGCCGGGATGCAGGCTCAGTACGGGCATGGCGATGGCCTCAGGTGAATTACGCTTCGCGACTCATCGCGGCTTGCGCCAGGGCGCGCCGCCGAATTCCTCGACCAGGAAATCGACCATGGCGCGTACCTTGGGCGACAGGTTGCGACCGCTCGGATAGGTGGCGAACAGGGGCACCGGTTCGACGTGGTGCCAGTCGGCGAGTATCGGTACCAGACTGCCGGCACGTATCGCCTCGGCCACCACCACGTCCGACAGCCGGGTGATGCCGACGCCGGCCACGGCCAGCTGCAGCACCGTCTCGGCATTGTTGGTGACGACATTGCCCTCGACATTGACCACCCGTATGCCGTCATCCGTATCGAAGGGCCAGCGTCGCAGGGCGGGCAGGCTGGTGATCCACAGGCAGTTGTGCTGCTGCAGGTCGTCCGGCGTGCGCGGCGTGCCGTGGCGCTCGAGGTAGGCGGGCGAGGCGCAGATCACCCGCTCCAGGTTACAGATGCGGCGCGCCACCAGCGAGGACTCTTCCAGCGGCCCGATGCGGATGGCGAGATCGAAGCCCTCCTGCATCATGTCCAGGCGCTCGTCGCTGATCGTGATATCGATGGCGACCGCCGGATGGCGCGCCTGGAAACGCGGAATCGCCGGCGCCAGCTGGTGCATGCCGAAAGTCGAACCGCAGAACAGGCGCAACTGGCCGCGCGGGCTGGCACCGGCTTCCGCCACCTCCGCCTCGGCCTCGTCCATGGCCTTGAGGATGGGGCGGGCGCGGGCATAGAAGGCCTCGCCTTCGGCGGTGAGCTGTACCCGTCGCGTGGTGCGCTGGAGCAGGCGGGCACCGAGCCGGTCTTCGAGTCGGGTCACCAGTTTCGACAGGGCCGAGGGCGTCAGACCTAATTGACGCGCCGCAGCAGAAAAGCCGCCGGTTTCCACGGTTCGAACGAAAGCAGTCATCTCGGCGGCGCGATCCATGGCAACATTATGGAATAATTTTCATCAATGTTGTTCCTATAGTGCTTATTGTTGTTTCCCGTAAGAGTAATTACATTGCAGTCATGCGAAATCGCACTGCAGCAAAAAGGGAAGCAATCATGGACACCATCGACACCAACGAAATCGTCAGGCAAGCCAAGGAAATGCGTGCCGCCGAAATGCGTCGCATCGAGGGGCTGGTCTCCAAGCGCCTGGGCCTTTACTTCGGACTGCTCGCCGAATCCGCCGCCGATGCCGGCAACAGCCTGAAGCCGCTGTTCTCGTGGAATCCCCAAAACGCCGCACCGCGCCGCGCAACCGGGCCATCGCTGCCCACCCGCGCCAGTCTCGCGCTACGTAATCTTTTCAGCTGGAACCCCCAGGCACAACGCAACTGAGCGCCCCTGACCGTTCCGCAACCGTCTCCTCCTCGGCCTGATCTACAAGGCCGTTAGCCCCGCCAGATTGCGCGGGGCTATTTTTTTGGGTGGTCGGTATTCAGCGGCTTGCCGGGGCCAACTCCCGATAGCGTCCGCCGTGAAAGACCAGCGGCGCCTTGCTGTCGCGGTGGAAGCTCTCGACATAACCGACCAGGATCAGGTGGTCGCCACCGGGATAGCGGATCTCGTTGCGGCATTCGAACCAGGCGCTGCAACCGGGCAGGAGCGGCGTATCGCCAGCGCCGACTTTCAGGTCGATCCCGGCGAAGCGGTCTTCCTGCGGCTGCGAAAAGCGCTGCGAGAACTCGACCTGGTCGGCCGCTAGGATGTTCACCGCGTAGTGGCTGCAGGATTCGAAGCTGGCCCGCGACGGGGAGGCCAGGCCCAGGCTCCACAGTACCAGCGGCGGCTCGAGCGAAACCGAGGCGAAGGAATTGATGGTGACGCCGACCGGCTGGCCGTCACCGTCACGCGTCGTGACCACGGCAACGCCGGTGGCGAACTCGCCGAGGGCATCGCGCAGGGAACGGCTGTCGAATTGAATCTGGAACGGCTGGTTCATGGGGTTGGCAGCCAACAGGCTCTAGAATCCGGCGACGCTTTATATTTCCGGAGCACCTGATGGGCATCGCCAAACGTATCGGCACTCCGCTTTCCCCTTCCGCCACCAAAGTCATGCTGCTGGGCTGCGGCGAACTGGGCAAGGAGGTCATTATCGCATTGCAGCGACTGGGCTGCGAAGTCATCGGCGTCGACCGCTATGCCGATGCTCCCGGCATGCAGGTGGCGCATCGCAGCCACGTCGTGACGATGACCGACGGCGCCGCGCTGCGCGCGCTGATCGCGCTGGAAAAGCCGGCGCTGGTGGTGCCCGAGATCGAAGCCATCGCCACGGCGACGCTGGTCGAGATCGAGCGCGACGGCGTCGCCGGCCACCGCCCCGAGATCATTCCGACGGCGCGCGCGGCACAACTGACCATGAACCGCGAGGGCATCCGCCGGCTGGCTGCCGAAGAACTCGGGCTGGCCACCTCGCCCTACCAATTTGCCGACACGCTGGCCGAACTGCGGGCCGCGATCGACGGATCCGACAAACCGGGCATCGGCTATCCCTGCGTGATCAAGCCGGTCATGTCCTCGTCCGGCAAGGGCCAGTCGCTGGTGAAGTCGGCCGCTGAAGTCCAGCAGGCCTGGGACTACTCGCAGGCGGCCGGCCGCGTTGGCGCCGGACGCATCATCGTCGAGGGCTTCATCGATTTCGACTACGAGATCACCCAGCTCACGGTGCGCGCCATCGGCGCTTCCGGCGAGGTGGAGACCTTCTTCTGCGAACCGATCGGCCACGTGCAGGTGAACGGCGATTACGTCGAGAGCTGGCAGCCGATGGCGATGACGCCGGTCGCGCTGCAAAAATCGCGCGACATCGCCAGGGCGGTGACCGCCAACCTCGGCGGGCGCGGCATCTTCGGCGTCGAACTGTTCGTCAAGGGGGATGAAGTCTGGTTCTCCGAGGTCAGCCCGCGGCCGCATGACACCGGGCTGGTGACGCTGGCGACGCAACGCCTCTCTGAATTCGAATTGCATGCCCGCGCCATACTCGGCCTGCCGGTCGACACTTCCCTGCGCCGGCCCGGCGCCTCGGCCGTGGTCTACGGCGGACTGGAAGAAAGGGGCATCGCCTTCGAAGGCGTGGCCGACGCGCTGCAGGTGCCGGAATCCGACCTGCGCCTGTTCGGCAAGCCGGAGAGCTTCGTCAAGCGGCGCATGGGCGTGGCGGTGGCCAATGCCGACAGCACCGACGAGGCGCGCCGCCGCGCCAAGCTCGCGGCCAGCCGGGTGAAGCCGGTCAAGGGGTGAATACCCCCGCAGGGCAAGGCTTCGCCGCGCGCCTTATCCGCTGGCACAAGCGCCACGGCCGCCACGACCTGCCGTGGCAGAACACGCGCGACCCGTATCGCGTCTGGCTGTCGGAGATCATGCTGCAGCAGACCCAGGTGGCGACCGTGGTGCCCTACTACCATCGCTTCCTGGAACGTTTTCCGACAATGGCCGCACTCGCCGCTGCACCCGTGGAAGAGGTGATGGCGCTGTGGAGCGGGCTGGGCTACTACGCCCGTGCGCGCAACCTGCACGCCTGCGCGCAGGCCGTGATGCGCGTTCACGGCGGCAGCTTTCCCCGTGATCCGGATGTCATCGCCGGGCTGCCCGGCATCGGCCGCTCGACGGCCAACTCGATCGCCACCTTCTGCTTCGGCGCGAGCGCTCCGATCATGGACGGCAACGTCAAGCGCGTACTGTGCCGTGCCTTTGGCATCGAGGGCTTTCCAGGCAGCGGCGCCGTCGAGAAGCGCTTGTGGTCGTTGGCCGAGGACCTGATGCCGAGGCGCGACGGCGGCACCTACAACCAGGCCCAGATGGACCTCGGAGCCACGGTCTGCACCCGCGCCAAGCCGCGCTGCGAGGCCTGTCCGCTCGCCGCGGATTGCGTCGCCCGCGCCAGCGGCCGCACCGACGAATTGCCTGAACGAAAGCCGCGGGCGACCATTCCGCAACGCGAGGCAACGCTGCTGGTCCTGCGGCACGGGCAACGCGTGCTGCTCGAAACCCGCCCACCCGCGGGCATCTGGGGCGGCCTGCTGTCGCTGCCGGAGCTCCCGGCGAAGGCCGACCCAAGTGAATGGGTGGCGCAACGCTTCGCCTGCCAGGTGATCGCCGTATCGCCGGCGCCGACTCTTGACCACAGCTTCAGCCACTTCCGCCTGCGGATCTCGCCGCTGCTGGTCGAGGTCAAGCCAGGTCACCTGGCGACGGAACCCGGCCTCGCATGGTGGCCAGTGGACAAGCTGCAAGACGCCGGATTGCCGGCGCCGGTGCGGCGCCTGCTCGAAGCGCTTCAGGCCTCGGGCAGCAAGCCCTTGGACTCGAGGAAGCGATAGATGATCTCGAGGCGGTCCAGGCTGTCCTCGATCTCCAGCAGCTTCTGCTTCGCCGTCAGCGGGATCGGCAGGACTTCCGCATAGCGCATGCCCAGCCAGCCGGCATCGAAAAAGCAATGCGGCTTGGCCGGCGCGTTCGGCGCGTCGGCGGCCATGTCCTCGACGATGGCGCGCAGCAGGGGCACCAGGCGCGCGTAGGCCCCCGGAACCGGTACCACGGCGGGCGCGGCGATCGCCTCGACCTCGGCGCGCAGCAGGCCGGAGGCCTCGACCCAGTGCTTCCGTACGCGATAGCGGTCGCCGCCCTGGGCGACGATGTTCAGCACGCCGAGCTGGGGCATGTCCCAGTCGGCGATGTGCGCCAAGGTGCCGACGGCTTCCGGCGACGCCGGCTTCTGCCCGGGCCGCGCCACCTCCTCGCCGCTGGCGATCAGGCAGATGCCGAAGGAACTCGATTCCTTGAGGCAGACCTTGACCATGTCCATGTAACGCTGCTCGAAGACGCGCATCGGCAGGCGACCGCCGGGAAACAGCACGGAATGCAGGGGGAACAGGGGGACGATCACGATGGGGTCGATCCTTGAGGGAGGGCCAGCAGGCGGGCGGCAATCAAGCCGTTGACCGTGCCGAAAACCAGCGCCGCGGTGGCAAAAAGCGGCAGCAGGAAAAAGACGCCGTCATGCTGTACCAGCCAGGCCCGGGCGAGCAGGATTTGGCCACCGATATGGGCAAAGGCGGCAAGCACGCTGGCGCTCACCGGACCGAACCAGCGCTGCGGCAGGGCCACCGCCAGCGCCAGGACGGCGAGGCTGCAGACTGCCCCCGCCAGCGCAAGAAAGAAGCCCGGGGCGAGGAATTGTCCGATCGCCAGGCTGCCGGCAAGCACGCGCAACAGGCTGACCCAGGCCGCGTCGCGCCAGCCATGTCGCGCCAATACGACGAGCACGATGATGTTGGCCAGCCCCGGCTTGACGCCCGGCAGCGGGCTGGGCAGCGCGGCCTCCGCCACGGACAGCGCGATCGCCGCCGCCGCGTAGCGCGCCACGCGATGGTCGTCGGCCGTCACCGGCAGTTCAATAGCTGATGCTGTCATGGCCGGCATTGGCGCCGCCGCGCCCGCCGAGCTGGAGCGTGACATGGTTGGGGGCGCAGATCGCCACGGCGTTGGCACGGGTCAGCCAGCCCTGCTGCACGCAGTACTGGCGCGGCCCGGGATCGGACAGCACGC
>JALHNN010000196.1:2602-5801 GCA_022843505.1 Sulfuritalea sp. | reverse complement strand
ATGGCAATGCGAATGTCCTTGGGTTGATCCATACTGTGTTAAGGCTAGGTTGTGAGCATTGCGACGATGACTACGGTGTAAAGGGTTACGCGCCAGGCAGAAAGTCGGCGCTGACGTAACGGTGCTTATTCGTGATATGCCATGGTCTTGTAGCCATGGTGCGTGACTAATTCATCGCGTTCGGCTGACTTGAGATCTTCGCGGACCATCTCGGTGACGAGTTCATCGAACGTGATCTTGGGCGACCAGCCAAGTTTCTCTCTGGCCTTAGTGGCGTCGCCAAGCAGAGTTTCGACTTCGGTCGGACGGAAGTAACGCGGATCGACGGCGACGATGCATTTGCCGTGGGCGTCGCAGCCCTTTTCATCGACGCCATCTCCGTCCCAACGGATTGGCATGCCGAGTTCCTTGGCGGCGGCATTGACGAAGTCGCGCACGCTGTATTGCACGCCGGTGGCTATCACGAAGTCTTCGGGAGTTTCCTGCTGCAGCATCAACCACTGCATTTCGACATAGTCGCGGGCGTGGCCCCAGTCGCGTAGCGAATTCAGGTTGCCCAGGTAGAGGCACTCTTGCAGGCCGAGCTTGATTCTTGCGAGCGCTCGGGTGATCTTGCGGGTGACGAAGGTTTCACCGCGAACGGGGCTTTCGTGATTGAACAGAATGCCGTTGCAGGCATAGATGCCGTAGGCCTCGCGGTAGTTGACGGTGATCCAGTAGGCGTAGAGCTTGGCTACGGCATAGGGGCTCCGCGGATAGAAGGGAGTGGTTTCCTTCTGCGGAGTTTCCTGCACCAGGCCGTAGAGTTCGCTGGTAGAGGCCTGGTAGAAGCGAGTTTTCTCTTCCAGACCAAGGATGCGGATGGCTTCGAGGACGCGCAGGGCACCCAGGGCATCGGAGTTGGCGGTGTACTCGGGCTCTTCGAAGCTCACCGCGACATGAGACTGGGCGGCGAGGTTGTAGATCTCGTCGGGTTGCACCTGCTGAATGATGCGCACCAGGCTTGAACTATCGGTCATGTCGCCGTGGTGGAGGAAGAAGCGAACGTCCTTTTCGTGACGATCCTTGTAGAGATGATCGATGCGGTCTGTGTTGATCAGGCTGGTACGACGCTTGATGCCGTGAACGATGTAGCCTTTCTCAAGCAGCAGTTCGGCGAGGTAGGCGCCGTCCTGGCCGGTAACGCCGGTGATAAGGGCAACTTTTTCCATGTTCTTAAGTATCCCGGTCTGGGTGAATTCAGATCAGCGTTGCAAGGTAGCTGGCGTAGGCTTGGGCAATGCCCTCGCGCAGCGGCGTTTTCGCCTGCCAGCCGAGTTGCTTCATGCGTGACACATCGAGCAGCTTTCGCGGGGTGCCGTCGGGTTTGCTGCTGTCGAAGACGATTTTACCTTTGAAGCCGACCACATCCATGGTGGTTTCAGCCAGTTCGCGGATGGTGACGTCGGTTCCGCTGCCGACGTTGTAGACGCCTTCGCCGATACCGTGCTCCATGAAGAAGACGCAGGCATCGGCTATGTCGTCGACGTAGAGAAATTCTCGCTTCGGGGTGCCCGTACCCCAGACCACGTATTCAGTATCGCCGCGCAGCTTGGCTTCATGCGCCTTGCGGATCAGGGCGGGCAGGACGTGGCTGTTGGCGAGATCGTAGGTGTCGTTCGGGCCGTAGAGGTTGGTGGGCATGACGCTGACGAAGCGTGTGCCGTACTGCCGGTTGCAGCTTTCGCACAGCTTGATGCCGGCGATCTTGGCGATGGCATAGGGTTCGTTGGTTGGCTCCAGCGGGCCGGTGAGGAGGTAGTCTTCCTTGATCGGCTGCGGGCAGTCGCGCGGGTAGATGCAACTGGAGCCGAGAAAGCACAGATCCTTGACGCCGGCCTTGAGGGCTCCGTGGATGACGTTGTTCTGGACGGTGAGGTTTTCGTAGATGAAGTCTGCGCGGTAGGTGTTGTTGGCCTGGATGCCCCCGACCCTGGCGGCGGCGAGAAAAATGTAGTCCGGCTTTTCTGCCTCGAGGAAATCGAATGTCGCGCGCTGGTCGAGAAGGTCTAGCTCTTGCCGAGTGCGTGTGATCAGGTTGGAGTAGCCGCCCTGCTGCAGGCGGCGCACGATGGCGGAACCAACCATGCCGCGGTGGCCGGCGATGTAGATCTTTGCGTTTTTGTCGAAAGCCATGTCAATTACTGCGGCCGTAATTGTCTTCGAAGCGGACTATGTCGTCCTCGCCCAGATAGCTGCCCGACTGCACCTCGATGATCTCCAGCGGCATGGTGCCGGGGTTGGCGAGACGATGGGTCTGGCCCAGCGGGATGTAGGTGGATTGATTTTCGGTCAGCAGGATCACCTTGTCGCCGTTGGTAATTTCGGCGGTGCCCTTGACCACAATCCAGTGCTCGGCGCGGTGGTGGTGCATTTGCAGGCTGAGGCTGGCCTTTGGATTGACCTGAATACGTTTGACCTTGAAACGGGCGCCATCGTCGACGCTGTCATACCAACCCCCCGGCCGGTGCACCTTGCGGTGCAGGGTCTGCTCTTCGCGGCCACTGGTCTCGAGTTGGGCGACGATCGCCTTGACGTCCTGACTGCGCGATCGGTCGGCGACCAGCACGGCGTCCGCGGTTTCGATCACCACCAGGTTATCGACACCGACCAGGCTGACCAGGCGACTGGTGGCATGAACCAGCGTATTGCGACTGTCGGTGCTGAGTACGTCGCCGACATGGGCGTTGCCGGATTCATCCTTTTGTGACACCTGCCAGACGGCGTCCCAGGCGCCGAGATCGCTCCAGCCAGCCGCGAGCGGAACCATTCGAATGGGGAACTCGCTGCCGGGGCAGTGTTCCATGACCGCGTAATCGACTGACTCAGCTGGGATAGCCGCGAACTCAGTTTTGCCGGGGCGTGTGAAGCGCTGGTCAATGCTGCGCCTGCCCCAAGCGTTGCGGGTAGCTTGAGCGATGTCGGGCCGGAATCGCTCCAGAGCAGCCATCCAAACAGATGCCTTGAGTACGAACATGCCTGCATTCCAGAAGTACCCGCCGGTTTCGAGATAGCGTAGCGCTGTTTCGCCATCAGGCTTTTCGACGAACCCTTCCACATCAAAAGTCGGCGCTGGCGATACGGCATCTTTGCTGGCCTTGACTGTCTTGATGTAGCCGTAACCCGTTTCGGGGCGATCAGGATCAATGCCGAGGATTAC
>JALHNN010000196.1:0-2592 GCA_022843505.1 Sulfuritalea sp. | reverse complement strand
GCAAGTTGCAAGGCTTGGATGAAAGCTGCCTGATCCGATATCGCCTGGTCAGCCGGAGTAACCACAAGAATCGGATCCTGACCTGTTTCAAGCGCAGCTAGCGCCGCAAGTGTCAGCGCCGGGGCGGTATTGCGGCCAGCCGGCTCTAGCAGCGCTGCGCCCAGGTCGATGCCGGTTTCGCGCAGCTGTTCGGCGACGAGGAAACGGTGCTCTTCGTTGCAAACGATTAGTGGTGCCGCTACTGAAACATCTTTTCCAGCAATGCCGGCCAGACGCGTGGCCGCTTGCTGAAACAAGCTGTCGTTGCCGGTCAAGCAGAGAAATTGTTTTGGAAATCCCGCGCGTGAAAGCGGCCAGAGCCGGGTGCCGGAGCCACCGCAGAGGATGACGGGCTGAACTTGGAGGATGTGGGTCATGACTGTTTATGGGGTGCGGGCATTGCGGTCATGCCTTCTGTTTCCGCGCCAAGGCGCCATTGCATGGCATTTCGGCTTGCGCTTGCCGCAACGCCTCTATTTCGGCCTTCAAGGCTTCGAACTCGGCTTCTTTCCGGGCTAGGTAATCACGGGTCAGCAGCACACGGTTCTTGACGCCTATAGGGGTCAGGAGATACGCGACCTTGGCCAGCTTGTCGCCGCTGCGCCCGAAGTGCGCCATTTTGAGCATGCCTTTTTCGACCAAGGACGCAATCAGGTAGTTAACCTTGCCATTACTGATCCCCAACTGCCGGGCAAGCTCCCGTTGGGAAATTTCATGGTTCTCTTCGAAAGCGCGAAGAATCTGAAAATGGACTTGTTCTTTTGGTGTCATTGAAATTAAGGGACTTGCCTGAGGTGCGCGTTCAACAATGAGCGCAGACTATAAGGGCAGATGGCGGGTATGGCAACGTATTTGTTCGCGAGTAGCCGGGGCCGTCAGTTAACAGCCAACTCCTCCATCGTCCTGCCTTCAGCCATCCATGCATTGATCCAGCGCGGTGTCTTACCTCGTCCGGACCATGCCAGTTCGGCTTGCAGCGGATGCCTATACTTCACCGGCGCCGGCCGGCGCTGCGTTCGGCCCGGATCGGCCATTGCCGCCCTCTCACCCGTGAATTCAGGTGATGCCAATAGATCTTCGAGATTGAATCCCCGAGCCCGCGCCAATGCAGCCAGTTCTTCCCTGACCAGAGCCCGCTCCAGTGCCCGTCTCTTTTCGATCTCCTCGGGCAATGCCACGAGAAGCTGCTGCAGGTCCGCCAGGGGAAGCTGCGAAATTTCGATGATCATGCCGCCACCGCGATGGGGATGATCCGGGCCGTTGTCGCTGTGTTGCCGGTGGCCGGATCGGCATTAACGTCCTGATGCTCATGACCCAGCCCCGACGGGACGGAGTCGATGGCTGGCGGCAACGCTTCGACGGTGCTGAGTGTTGTGCCCTTTCCGGCTTCCATACCCTCCTCCTCGTCTCCATCCAGCGTGCTTCCCAGTATCCGGACATCCAGTGCGTTCGTATCCACCAGGGCCTGAAACTCTTCCAGAATCTCCGGCTGGTGTTGATTCAGGTAACGCCGTACCGCTTCATTGCCCAGCAGTCGGGCCAGATAGCCCTTGGCGACCGTCAGGTGCAGCAGGTCGGCTCCGTAGGTCTGCTCGGCCTGCTGATACTGGCCCTGCACCTTGTCCATCTCGCGCTCCAGCTTCGCCATCTGTTCTGACGTCACCGCCGGTTTGACCTTCGGCGGCCGATGGTTGCCCACCAGTTGCTCCGGCGGCGTGGCATTGAGCAGGGCCGCCGCATAGGTAACGTTGATCGCATTGGCCGAAATCATCAGCTCGACTGCCTCCACTTGCCGTTCCGGCCGCATCTTGCGCAGCACACGCGCAACTTCCGGAGTGAACTGATGGTCGCGCAACAATACCACTGCACCTGCGGTGACGCCTTCGAGCAAATTCACGCGCTTGTCGATCGAGCTGATATCCAGGTTGAAGGCCCGGGCCAGACGCTCCTTCGAAACACCCCGGTCGATCGCCCGGCGCAGCATGTAGTGTTCCTGAATTGTCGACAGCCGGTTGATGCGGTTGTTGTAGGTGTAGGTCTCGTCGTCTGCGGCGATCAGGCACGGCGCTTTGGCCTCCCCCAGTTCCCGCAGCGCCAGCACACGCATGTGGCCATCGAGCAGCAGGTATTCGTCCTTGAGGGCATCTGGCTGCGATACCGACAGGGGCTCGATCAGGCCGACCTCGACAATGGATGTCCTGATCTGCTGAAACTTGCGCGAGCTCATGGCGCCGTCCGGAACCTTCTTGCTCGGCAGCAGGGCATCGAGGGCGATCATCCGGGTTTTGAGATCAAACCCGACCAGTGTGTTCAGAAAGGCCATGTCCATCATGCGGCTCCTTGCAGGTGGATGCGGCCGGCCAAGGTGGCCGGCAGACTGCCCAGCCCTTCCGCCCGCAAGAGATTGACGAAGTTTTCATCGAGGAAGAGGGTGCGCAGGGCTTCGATGACAAAGAGCAGCTTGTTCTGTGAAAACTCGGCTTTGATCACCATCTTTTTCTTGCGCGCGACTTCCCTCTGGTAAGTGCGCACCAGGCTGTATTGGGAGACCGG
>JALHNN010000195.1 GCA_022843505.1 Sulfuritalea sp. | reverse complement strand
ACGATCAGGGGATAGTCGGGAACGGCGCGCCAGGCGACGAAGATCAGGCACATGCTCCGGGCCCGGGTCTGATCCTAAGCCGCCGCCGGCTCGTCGTCCTTCACGGCATAGGGCAGGGGCAGGAATTCCAGACGCTCGCCACCGGGGCTGCCGACCCGAACCTCGCCGCTTTCGCGGGCGCCGATCTGGACGCAAACGAGGCATTCGTGGCCGCCTGCCGGCGATGGTCCGATGCTGACGATCGCACCGCAATGCTGGTCCCCCGTTTCCGCTGAATATACATGGGTGCCGGGGAGGGCGGCGGCGGCCATCCGGGCGCGAAAAGTGCGTCGCTTGACCTTGCCGAGATACTGGGTGCGGGCGACGATTTCCTGCCCCGGGTAACAGCCCTTGGTGAAGCTGACGCCGGCAACCGCCGGCAGTTCCATGTTCAGCATCTGCGGCACGAACGCCTCCTGGGTAGCGGCAAGGACGCGCGGCTGCCCCTGCGCGATTTCCAGCCAGTTCCAAGCCGCCAGGCCGACGGGACGGGCGGAGGCGATCCACTCCTGCCACGAGTCCCTCGCCTGGTCAGGCGTCACGGCCAGCAACCAGCGATTGCCGTCGAGGCGAATGGCGCGACCGCCGCTGATGGCGGCGACGCCCCGGCGCGGCAGGTCGGCCAGGGTGATGCCGGCTATCGGCGGAATGGCATCGGCGGCCGCTACTCCGATCAATGCCAGCTCGCCGCTGGCGTCGCTGAGTTTGACCTTCGAACGCAACACATACATGGAAAGCTTCTTGAGTATGGCCGGCAGGATGTCCCGCGGCAGCATCAGGAGGAAATCCTCGCCCTCGCGCCACACCACAAACAGGGCCAGCAAGCGGCCCTTGGCGGTACAAAGTCCGGCAAGGCGGGCGCTGCGCTCGTCGATGCCCTTGATGTCGTTGGTCACGAGATTGTGCAGGAACTCGGCCGCGTCGCTGCCGCTGGCTCGGATCAAGCCGTGGTCGACGACCGGAGCGATGACCTTGCCGTCACGCGCCGCCGCCAGTTCCCCGGCGGCATCGCCGAACGTGCCGCCATCGGCCGCCAGGCCTTGGCTGGCGAGAAACGAAGTCCAGTCCTGAGTCATAATGTCCGCCCGGTTAGAAATGCACGCGATGCTATCATCGCAGCAAGGGGTCACGTTGAGTCGATTCGTCAATTATTCAAGGCCATCATGCGTACATTCAAGATAGTCCTGTTGCTGGTGATTCTGGCCTTTCTCGGTGCCATCGTCGGCGCCAGCTGGTTTACCGTGCGCCATGTGCCGATGCGCAGCGAGACGGTCAGTTTTTCGATCCCGCCGGGAGCCAGCCTGCGCAGTGCCGCGCAGATCATCGAAGCGGCCGGAGTCGATATGCCGGCATGGCAGCTGGAAATCCTCGGACGCGTAATGGGGCGTTCGGCCAAGATCAAGGCGGGCAGCTACGAGCTCGAGAGCGGGTTCACCGTCACCGGCCTGCTCGACAAGCTGACTCGAGGCGACGTGCTCTTCAGCGAACTGGTACTGGTCGAAGGCAAGACTTTCCGCCAGTTTCGTTCGGCGCTCAACGAGCATCCCGACCTTTCCCACGACACTCTGAAACTGAGCGACCAGCAGATCCTCAAGGCCATCGGCGCCAAGGAGCCGCATCCGGAAGGCCTGTTCTTTCCCGATACCTATCTTTTCAGCAAGGGCAGCAGCGACCTCGACGTGCTGCGCCGCGCCTACAAGGCGATGCAACCCAAGATTGCCGATGCCTGGAGCAAGCGCGAGGCCACGATCCCCTTGAAAAGCCCCTATGAGCTGCTGATCCTGGCGTCCATCGTCGAAAAGGAGACCGGGCTCGCCGCCGATCGGCCCCAGATTGCAGCGGTGTTCGTCAATCGCCTGCGGCGCAACATGCTCATACAGTCGGATCCGACGGTGATTTACGGTCTTGGCGAGCGTTTCGACGGCAATTTGCGCAAGGTCGACCTGCTCACCGACACCCCCTGGAATACTTATACCCGGGTCGGCCTGCCGCCGACCCCGATCGCGGTTCCCGGCATGGCATCCCTGCTTGCCGCCGCCAAACCGCCGCCCAGCGACATGCTGTATTTCGTTGCCCGTGGCGACGGCTCCAGCGAATTCTCCGCCTCCCTGGACGAACACAACGCCGCGGTCGCCAAATACCAGAAGCGCTGACATGGCGCGCGGTCGCTTCATCAGTTTCGAAGGCATTGACGGTGCCGGCAAAAGCACCCAGCACGCCTGGCTCGTCAATTACCTCAAAGCACAGGGACGCCAGGTGGTTGCCACCCGCGAACCGGGGGGGACTCCGCTCGGGGAAAAGCTGCGCGCGCTGCTGCTGAGCGACGCCATGCACATTGAAACCGAGGCGCTGCTGATGTTTGCCGCTCGCCGCGAGCATCTGGTGCAGGTCATCGAGCCGGCCCTCGCCCGCGGCGACTGGGTGGTCTGCGATCGTTTCGTCGATGCCTCGTTTGCCTATCAGGGTGGCGGGCGCGGACTGGATTGGAACAAACTCGAAACCCTTGCCGCCTGGGTACTGGGTTCGACGCGCCCTGACCTGACCCTGATCTTCGATGCGCCGGTAGCGATCGCCCAGGAGCGGCTCCACGCAGCGACAGCCAAGCCGGATCGATTCGAACGGGAAAAGGCTGAATTCTTCGAGCGCGTGCGTGCCGCCTACCTGCGAATCGCCCATGAAAACCCTCAGCGAGTACGCTTGATCGACGCCACCCGGAGCCGCGACGTTATCAATAAAGAACTTGAGCAAATAATAACAACTATATGATAATAAATGATTACGAAATTTGAAAAGCAGTTTGGGGAATTGCTCGGTGGGGGGCTTGACCGGTTGCCGCACGCCATGCTGCTGATCGGTGCGGAGGGGTTGGGCAAGGCGGTTTTTGTCGAAAACCTCGCGCATCTGCTGTTGTGCGAGTCGCCGATCGGTTATGCCGCCTGCGGCAAATGTCAGGCGTGCCATTGGTTGGCCGGAAGCAATCATCCCGATTTCCGCCACATCCGGCCCGATGCCGACGAGGAAGACGAGGAGGGCGGACGGGAAAAAACCAGGAAGCGCGGCCCCGGAATCATACGCATCGACCAGATCCGCGAACTCGAATCCTTCGTCTTCGTCGGCAGTCATCGCATGGGGCGTCGTGTCGTGCCGCTGACCGAGGCCGAGGCTATGAACGGCGCAGCCGCAAATTCACTTCTCAAAATACTCGAAGAACCACCTGCATCTGTCTATTTTATATTGACTTCATCCAGGCAGCGCTTTCTTTTGCCGACGATTCGCAGCCGCTGCCGGATTTTGCCATTCGCCGCACCCGAGACGGCGGCGGCGAAGGAGGTTCTGGCCCATGCCGGACTGGCGCAGACCGACGAGCGCTTTCTTCATCTCGCCGGCGGAGTCCCGCTGCGGGTGCTCAAGTGGAAGGAGTCCGGACTGCTCAGGCCGCTGCAGGTCCTGATCGAGACGCTTTCGGCGCCGTCTTCCGACCCGATCAGCCTCGCGACACGCTGGGACGCATTATTGAAGTCGGAACCGGCGCTCAGCCTGGAGCACCTGGTCGAGGAAGTCCAGCGTTGGCTTTTTGATCTCGCGCAGGAGCGGATGGCGGGACGCATTCGGTATCACGTGGCTTGGCCGCGACCGAAGGCGGCAGGAGACGGCCTGGATCCGATCACCCTCGTGAGTGCCTGGCAAGAGTTAATGCAGTTTCGAGGAAGTGCTCGGCATCCATTGAATCAATTGCTTTTCCTTGAGGACATGGCCGCCCATTTGCTGCGCGCTCTACGTCCTGTCCCGGCATGAGTTTCAGTCTGGTCGACTCGCATTGTCACCTCGACTTCCCCGAATTTCAGGGGCGCGAAGAAGAGTTTCTGTGCGCCATGCAAGACAACGGCGTGCAAGCGGCCCTGATTGCCGGCGTCACGCTTGAAGGCTTTCCGGCCGTGATGGCCTTGGTCCAACGCTACCCGCGCCTCTACGCTGCGGTCGGTGTGCACCCCGATACCGTGGAGGGCGCCGATCCCGCCGAAGAGCTTCTGGTCCGCTTGGCGGACCATCCGAAAGTTGTGGCAATAGGGGAAACCGGGCTCGACTATTATCGCCTCGAGGGCGACCTCGAATGGCAGCGGGAACGCTTCCGGCGGCACATCCGTGCGGCGCAGCAATGTGATAAGCCGTTGATTATTCATACGAGAGAAGCTGCGGCTGATACGTTGCGCATCCTTGAGGAAGAGGGCGCTGGTCGCGTCAGGGGGGTATTCCACTGCTTCACCGAGACCTGGGATGTGGCACAACGGGCGCTGGCGCTGGGTTTTCACATCTCGATTTCGGGTATCGTGACCTTCAAGAAGGCGCTGCAGGTGCACGATGTTGCTCGACAGGTACCGCTGGAACGTCTTTTGGTGGAAACGGACGCCCCCTACCTGGCACCTGTGCCGCATCGCGGCAAGTTGAATCATCCTGCGCTGGTGCGCCATGTGGCGGAAGAAGTCGCACGACTCAGGGGAATTCCCCTTGATCGGCTTGCGAATGCAACGACGGCCAATTTTCATGCCCTTTTCGGGACCCATCAGAATGCGTAAGCTATTGTGCGGATTATGTTTGTTGCTGCTTGTTGGCGGTGTTCGCGCGGGCGCCTATGAAGAAATTCTGGCCGCTGCGGAAAAGAACGAGAACGAGGTTGTGGTCAGCCTGCTCAGGCGCGGCATGGATGTGAATACCGCGGATCCGGCCGGCAATACCCTGCTAATGATAGCCACGCGAAACAGCAATCTCGAGTTGGTCCAGTTCCTGGTGTCCAACAAGGCGGGCGTCAATCGACGCAATCGTTTCGGCGATACGGCCAGCCTGCTGGCGGCGGTCAAGGGCAATCTGGCCGTCTTGCAGCTTCTGCACGCCCATGGCGGGTTGATCGAGCCCGGCGGTTGGAGCGCGTTGCATTATGCGGTGTTTGGCGACAATCCTGAACTGCTTGCCTGGGTCATCACGCAGAAACCCAAACTCGATGCGCGCGCGCCCAACGGTCAGACGGCACTGATGCTCGCCGCCAAGGCTGGGAAGCTTCCGTTGGTGAGGCTGCTGATTGATGCGGACGCAGACATGGACCTGGCGGATTACGAGGGTGGTACGGCGATCCAGTTGGCAAAGAAGGCCGGACACACCGAGATCGTCGAGTATCTGCGCGGCGTCGGGGCCGTTGAATAAATTTTGAGCTGCATCTTAATTCCGATAATTGGCATTATGTCTACTAATGTTGGCAGGTGCGCGCGCAGGCCGGCGATCTGGTCGCCTCCAGATCGCGGCCCAATCTTCTGCCGCGATGTAATGCGACTAGGCGCCCCCGGCGCCCTTCTGCTACTTATCCTCGCCGGTTGCGCCACCACCGAGCCTGCGCCTTTGCCCGTGCCGCTCCCCGAGGCCGGACCGCAAAGAACCCAAACCACGCCCACCCCCGAGCGCCCCAGAAAGTTCCCGCCGGAAACCCGGACGAAGCGCCCCGGCGCCATTCCCACCCGGGCCTTGAACGTCATCGCCCAATGTCGCTTCAAGGATGAAACCGGCTACAACGGCAACCTGAGGCTGTCGGTGCAGGAAGCGAAAGTCCAGGCCTTCGAAGCCGCAGTGAATATTCCAGGGCGTGGCACCTGCCGCTTCGACCTGAAGAGCTTCCGCCAGACGCGGGAACTCCCCAATGTCGAATTGAGCCACCTGCGCGACCCATGCATTGTTCGTGTCTGGGAACAGGAAGAACGCGTTACGGTCGCATTCCA
>JALHNN010000194.1:3145-5819 GCA_022843505.1 Sulfuritalea sp. | reverse complement strand
CATCGTCTCCAGCGAAGCCGGCATGCGCGGCGGCAAGGTCGTGCCCTACAAGCACCTGCTCGACGAAGCCTGCAAGCTGGCGCAGTTCCCGCCGGCGAAGGTGCTGATGATCGACCGCGGCCTCGACAAGGGTTGGCCGCGGGTAGAAGGCCGCGACGTGGATTATGCGACCCTGCGCAGCCAGCACATGAATGCCGAGGTGCCCTGCGAGTGGATGGAGTCGACCGAGCCGTCCTACATCCTCTATACCTCCGGTACCACAGGCAAGCCCAAGGGAGTGCAGCGTGACACCGGCGGCTACGCGGTGGCGCTTGCAGCCTCAATGAAGCACATTTTCACCGGTGGCGAGGGCGAAACCATGTTCTCGACCTCAGACATCGGTTGGGTAGTCGGCCACAGCTACATCATTTATGGGCCGCTGATCGCCGGCATGGCCACCATCATGTACGAGGGCACGCCGATCCGGCCCGACCCCGGTATCTGGTGGCAAATCGTCGAAAAGTACCAGGTGACAGTGATGTTCTCGGCGCCGACGGCCATCCGGGTGCTGAAGAAGAGTGACAACAGTTACTTGCACAAGTACGACCTGTCCAAGCTCAAGCACCTCTTCCTGGCCGGCGAGCCGCTCGACCAGCCGACCCACGAGTGGATCATGGGGGAACTCAAGTTGCCGATCATCGACAACTACTGGCAGACCGAAACCGGTTGGCCGATCCTCTCGACGGTGCGCGGAATCGAGGACACCAAGATCAAGTACGGTACTCCAAGTTTCCCAGTTTACGGCTACGACCTGCGTATCTTCCGGGAGGATGGAACGGTGTGCGAGCCGAACGAGAAGGGCATCGTTGGCATTGTGCCGCCGTTGCCGCCCGGCTGCCTTTCTACGGTTTGGGGCGATGACGAGCGCTTTGTCAGCACCTATTTCAGCCTCTTCAAGGAGCCCCAGGTCTATTCTTCCTTTGACTGGGGCATCAAGGACGACGAGGGCTACCACTACATCCTCGGCCGCACCGACGACGTCATCAATGTCGCCGGCCATCGCTTGGGCACGCGTGAGATCGAAGAAGCCGTGCAAGGTCATAGCGCGGTAGCCGAGGTTGCCGTGGTCGGGGTCGCCGACCAACTAAAGGGTCAGGAACCCGTGGCTTTCGCTGTAGTCAAGGATCAGGCGCGAGTGGCGACTCCGGAGCTGCGTGCCGCGCTGGAAGCCGAGATCAAGAAGGTGGTTGACAGCAATCTTGGCGCCATCGCGAGACCCAAGCACATCCATTTCGTTACCGGCCTGCCCAAGACCCGTTCGGGCAAGATGCTGCGCCGTTCTATCCAGGCCCTGGCCGAAGGGCGCGATCCCGGCGACCTGACGACCATCGACGATCCCTCAACCTTGGAGCAGATCAAAGGGGCGTTGGGCGTCTGACGGTAGCGTCCGGAATCGGTCGATCGGATCCACAAACACGGCGGGGACTTGCGCAGGCAGTCCCCGCCGTTCTTTTGGTTGCAGTGCAGCAAACACGGCCGGCTTTGGCGTGTCTCGTTTGACAAATGGATCCGAGAAATTGTCCTCAGCGTGGCATTTACCCATAGAACACGAATTCTGGGCTTGCGCAGCCATGCAGTGGAGGCATAATCCTGTCTCCAATCCTGTTTTTGCTTGCTATTCGTCTATGGCGCGGTCGCTTCGAAGAAGTATCGTTTTCCTGGCAGTCAAGGCATGAGCGACGCCACCTGGGATCGTGTCGAACGACGCCGGAATGCGGATCCCGAATATGACGGCTTGGAGCGACGCAAGAGCCTTCACGCGCGGGTCGGAGGCATGCGCGAGGATTTGCTGCATCACGATCCCCTGCTTGATTGCCTGGTCGAGCTGACGCGTATCCATGGCAGGCCGAGTACCCACGCCGCATTGACGGCCGGTCTGCCACTGCCTGCCAACGGACTGACACCTTCGTTGTTCGTGCGCGCAGCGCAACGTGCGGGCTTTGCCAGCAAACTGGTCAGACGAACGCTGAATGATATCGACCGCAATCTGCTGCCGGTTATTCTGCTGCTTGAGTCCAATGAGGCTTGTATCCTGCTGGGATGGGAAAGCGACGATGCGTCTGCCCGCCTGCTGTTTCCAGACACCGGGCAGGGAGCGGTGGCTATGGGTCGCGAAGAATTGGCGGCGCGCTATACCGGGATCACCATCTTTGCCCGTCCGCATTTCCGATTTGATCGGCGTACTCCGGAGGTTGTGGACGTCAAGGAGCGCCACTGGTTCTGGGGCGCGGTTTTCGAGCAAGTGCCCGTTTATAAGGATATTCTGGCCGCAGCTGCATTGATCAATGTCTTCGCGCTGGCAATGCCGATCTTCACGATGAATGTGTATGACCGCGTTGTGCCGAACAATGCCGTCGAAACGCTCTGGATGCTGGCCGGCGGACTGTTGCTGGTGCTGGGCGTGGATTACATGATCCGCTTGTTGCGGGGGCATTTCGTCGATCTCGCCAGTTCGCGGATCGACCTCAAGCTTTCCGCGCTGATCATGGAAAAGGTCCTCGGAATGCGTCTTGCCGAGCGGCCGGCGTCGGTCGGGTCGTAGGCCTCGAGTTCCTCGGTGACCTTGATGACCAGCGCGTTCAGTTCGCTGAGGAGCCAGCGGTCGATCTCGGGGCGGGTGCCGGTTGGCGCCTTG
>JALHNN010000194.1:0-3135 GCA_022843505.1 Sulfuritalea sp. | reverse complement strand
CCTCGGCGACAGTCACGGCGATCATCGATCTCCCATTCGCGCTGCTCTTTCTTTTCGTCATGCTCTGGATCTCGTGGCCCCTTGTCCTGTTTCCCGTTCTTGGCATTGTTGGCGTCGTCATCTACAGCTACATCATCCAGTTCAAAATGCGGGAACTGTCGGAGACTACCTTTCGTGCCGCTGCATTGCGCAACGCGACCTTGATTGAAAGCCTTACAGCGCTCGAGACCATCAAGGCCAATGGGGCGGAAGGTCTGATGCAGTCCAAATGGGAAGGGTCTGCTGCGTTTCTTGCGCGTACGAGCGCGAGCCTCAGGCTCCTGTCGTCATCGGTCATGAACGGCACGTCAACCATTGCCCAACTCGTCAGCCTGCTGATTGTTGTTGCCGGTGTCTATCTGATCAACGAGCGCTGGCTGACCATGGGTGGGCTGATCGCCTGCACCATGTTGTCCGGTCGGGCTCTGGCACCTCTGGGCCAGGTTGTCGGCTTGCTGATGCAATTCGAAAACGCCAAGACCTCGCTGGCCGGCCTCGAGAAGATCATGACCACGCCGGGCGAACGGACAGAGGAGGCTTCGTTCGTTCATCGGCCCGAAATCAAGGGCGAAATCGAATTCCGCAACGTGACTTTCAAATATCCAGGGCATAGCCAGGAAGTTCTGCGCAACGTGTCGTTCCGTATCAAGCCCGGAGAGCGTGTGGTAGTTCTCGGTCGTGTCGGTTCTGGAAAAACCACCCTCCACAAGCTGATGTTGGGGCTCTATCAGCCGACGGAGGGTGCGGTATTGCTCGACGGAGTAGACCTGCGGCAACTCGACCCCGCCGACCTGAGACGCAACGTTGGCTACGTCGAGCAGGACACATTGTTGTTCTACGGCAGCTTGCGTGAAAACATCGCCCTGCGGGCGCCGTACGCAGATGACCTGGCGGTTGTTACCGCTGCCGAAATTGGCGGCCTGTCGGCGTTTGCCAACCGTCATCCCGAGGGTTACGACATGGTTATCGGCGAGCGCGGAGCCTCGCTCTCCGGAGGGCAGCGCCAAGGTGTTGCCATCGCCCGCGCGGTGTTGCTCGATCCTCCGGTGCTTTTGCTCGATGAACCGACGAGTTCGATGGACTATTCGTCGGAGAACAATTTCAAGGATAGCTTGAGGCGCTTCATTGAGAACAAGACAATGGTGATTGTCACGCATCGGCAGAGTCTCATCGATCTGGCCGACCGGATGATCGTCATCGATGATGGCAAAGTTGTTTCGGATGGTCCGCGCCAGAAGGTGATTGAATCGCTGCAGGCGGGCCGCGTGGAGCGGGCGAAGTGAACCGCCTGATGGCAGTCGCGAATGGGCTCTATGGGGTGGCAAAGCGCATCCATGGCCTTCTCGAGGCGGTACGGATCAAGATTCAGCCCGCTGTGGATCGCTGGCTGGAGGCATGGAAGGCCGATCCGGCGGCCAGCGATGCAGAGTTCGTCCAGGATGCCGACCACTTCATGATCCAGCAGGAGCCCCTGCGCGCGAGGATGCTGGTCAAGACCATCCTGATCGCGATGGCCCTGTTCATCATGTGGACTGCGGTGGCGTCGGTTGACGAGATCACCAAGGGTGAGGGCAAGGTGATTCCCTCGACCCAGATACAGGTCCTGCAGAGCCTGGATGGCGGCATCGTAGCTGAGATCAATGTCAAGGAAGGGCAAATCGTCGACGCTGGCCAGGTGCTGCTACGTGTCGATCCCACGCGGTTCGAGTCTTCGGTGCGCGAAAACCGGTCGCAGTATTTGGCCTTGGCAACCAAGGCGGCTCGATTGCGGGCTCTGGCAGAAGGCTTGCCCTTTGCCCCACCACCGGAAGCACTGTTAGAGGATCCCAAGACAGTCCAGGACGAGCAGCGACTGTTTCAGACGGCTCGCTCCAACGTAGAAGCCCAAGTAGCCATCGCGCGGCAACAGCTGATTCAACGTCAGCAGGAGTTGTCCGAAATGCGTGTCAAGCGCGAACAGGCTTCCCAAGCCTATGACCTGACGGCAAGGGAGTTGGCCGTCACCAAGCCGCTAATCTCCTCGGGCGCCGTCTCGGAAGTCGAGTTGTTGCGCCTGGAACGGGATACCGCCCGTTTCCTGGGAGAGCGCGACGTGGCGGCGGCACAAATCCTGCGATCGCAGGCGGCTATGGCCGAGGCGGCACGTAAGATTGAGGAGGTCGAACTCAATGCCCGCAACGATGTCCGCAAAGACCTTGCCGAGACCATGGCAAGATTGAATGCATTTACCGAGGGCGGCGTCGCGCTTGCCGACAAGGTCAAGCATGCGGCCGTGCGTTCTCCGGTCAAGGGTACCGTGAAGCGCCTCATGGTAAACACGGTCGGCGGCGTTGTGCAGCCAGGTCGAGATCTGGTTGAGGTCGTTCCGCTGGACGATGCTCTGATTCTCGAGGCACGGGTTGCGCCGAAGGATATTGCTTTCCTGCGGCCTGGGCAGCCGGCCATGGTGAAATTTACCGCGTACGATTTCTCGACCTATGGCGGACTCGATGCGAAACTGGAGCATATCGGTGCCGACTCGATCACCGACGAACGCGGAAACACCTATTTTCTCGTGCGCGTGCGAACCAGCAGGTCGTCGCTGGGTGCCAATCTGCCTATCATTCCAGGTATGGTGGCTGAAGTGGACATTGTCACCGGAAGGAAGAGCATCCTTGCCTATTTGCTGAAACCGGTCCTCAGGGCGAAGCAGGCAGCACTGACCGAGCGCTGACTCGCGCCTTGCGACAGCCCTCGCCTGCCGAAAAGTGAAGCGTTGGTGTTGTGCCCTCTGAATGAGGCCCCGGTTGCCAAAGCCGGTATGCCCCGCCATCCTTCGTTGATCCGGATTTGGGGAGTGTCGGGGTAAGGGGCCTTAGCTGATCTCGTCGTAGTGGAGGCCCTTGCAGTCTCGCGTTCTGGGCGATGGCTTTTCGAGAGCCGCCTACTGCTCCGGGCATGCAGGTGAGCGACAAAACCTCACCTGCCACCCGTTCCAATACTGTCCTTTAGTCCAATAGCGATACCTTCTCGCGCCCGGTAGAGTCGTGACCATTCCACAAGTGGGTCTGGAGCACACGTCATGGCTGAAAACGGAAATCCAATCGGTAAGGTTGC
>JALHNN010000193.1 GCA_022843505.1 Sulfuritalea sp. | reverse complement strand
AATCTCTAATGTTCCGGCGTCCAGCCCCGGATCTCCGATGCCAACAGCCCAGACATCAATTCCGCCGGTTCAGGAAATCAAGACCACGACCTGCTACATGTGCGCCTGCCGTTGCGGCATCCGCGTGCATCTGCGCGACGGTCAGGTGCGTTACATCGACGGCAACCCCGACCATCCGCTGAACAAGGGCGTGATCTGCGCCAAGGGATCCTCCGGGATCATGAAGCAGTATTCGCCGGCGCGCCTCTTGAAGCCGCTCAAGCGCAAGGCCGGTGCCGAACGCGGCGCCGGCGAGTTCGAGGAAATCGAGTGGGAGGAGGCGCTCAGTACCCTCGCCGAGCGCCTGGGGAAGATTCGAGCGACCGATCCGAAGAAGTTCGCGCTATTCACCGGGCGCGACCAGATGCAGGCCCTGACCGGCATGTTCGCGCGCCAGTTCGGCACACCCAACTACGCGGCGCACGGCGGCTTCTGCTCGGTCAACATGGCCGCCGGCATGATCTATACCATCGGTGGTTCGTTCTGGGAATTCGGCGGGCCGGACCTCGATCGCGCCAAGCTGTTCGTCATGATCGGCACCGCGGAGGACCACCATTCCAACCCGCTGAAGATCGCGATTTCCAAGTTCAAGCGCGACGGCGGCCGCTTCATCTCGATCAACCCGGTGCGCACCGGATACTCGGCGATCGCCGACGAGTGGGTGCCGATCCGTCCAGGTACCGACGGCGCGCTGCTGCTGGCCATCATCCACGAGATCATTGCCACCGGACTTTACGACCGCGAGTTCCTGGTCCAGTACAGTAACGCCGGGCAACTGATCAACGTCGATGAGACGAACGACGAGTTCGGCTTCTTTGTGCGCACAGAGGTGCCGACCGAGGAAGCCTGTTATGAGCCGCAGGACAAGCTGTGGTGGGACCGCACGACCAACCGCGCCGTGGTGACGCACAAGCCGGGCGCCGATCCCTTCCTGCTCGGCGACTTCACGCTGCCCGACGGCACGCCGGTGAAGCCGGCCTTCCAGTTGCTCAAGGAGCGTGTCGCCGACTACACACCCGAGTGGGCCAGCCAGATCACGGGCATCCCGGCCGAGAGCATTCGCCGGCTTGCCCACGAAATGGGCGTGGTGGCGCGCGACCAGAAGATCGAGCTGCCGATCGCCTGGACGGACTCCTGGGGCAAGGAACACGACACGGTCACCGGCAACCCGGTGGCCTTTCACGCCATGCGCGGCCTGGCGGCGCACAGCAATGGCTTCCAGACCATACGCGCGATGTCCATCCTGATGTCGCTCCTGGGAACCATCGACCGACCGGGCGGCTTCCGCCACAAAGCACCTTTCCCGCGCCCGATACCGCCCTGCGCGCGCACGCCCAACGACCCGCGCGCGGTGCAGCCCAACCGTCCGCTCGACGGCATGGCGCTGGGCTGGCCCTCGGACCCGGACGACCTCTTCGTCAATGACGACGGCAGCCCGGTGCGCATCGACAAGGCCTTCTCCTGGGAATATCCGCTGTCGGTGCACGGCCTGATGCACAATGCCATCACCAATGCCTGGCGCGGCGACCCCTACCGCATCGACACGCTGCTGATCTTCATGGCCAACATGGCCTGGAACTCGACCATGAATGCGGTCGAGGTGAGGAAGATGCTGAACGACAAGGATGAGTCCGGCGAGTACAAGATTCCCTTCCTCGTCGTCTGCGATGCTTTCCAGTCGGAGATGACAGCCTTCGCCGACCTGATCCTGCCCGATACCACCTACCTCGAGCGCCACGACGTGATGTCCATGCTCGACCGGCCGATTTCCGAGTTCGACGGCCCGGTGGATTCGGTGCGGGTGCCGGTGGTGCCGGTCTCCGGCGACTGCAGGCCTTTCCAGGAAGTGTTGATCGAGCTTGGCTCGCGGCTGAAATTGCCCGCCTTCGTCACCAGGGAGGGCGAACGCAAGTTCCGCGACTATCCTGACTTCATCGTGAACTGGGAGTCCGAGCCGGGCTCGGGAATTGGCTTTCTCGCCGGGTGGCGCGGCAAGGGCGGCGAGAAGTCGCTACGCGGCGAACCGAACCCGAACCAGTGGGAGATGTACAAGAAAAACAACTGCGTCTTCCATTACGAACTGCCAAAGTCCTACCAGTACATGCGCAACTGGAACAAGGGCTACCTCGAATGGTCGCAGCGCAATCGCATCACGCGCTACGCCGAGCCTATCCTGATCCACCTGTATTCCGAGGTACTGCAACGCTTCCGCGCCGCCGCCCAGGGCAAGGGACTGAGTCGCAAGCCGCCGGAGCAGCTCAGGAAGCGCGTCGAGACCTATTTCGATCCGCTGCCGTTCTACTACGATCCGCTCGAAGCCCAGGTCACGGACAAGCACATGTATCCGCTGGCCGCGGTGACGCAGCGGCCGATGGCGATGTACCACTCCTGGGATTCGCAGAACGCGTGGCTGCGCCAGATCCATACCCACAATTACCTGTACGTGAATGCGCTGACCGCGCGCCAGCAGGGTATCGAAGACGGCGACTGGATCTGGGTCGAATCTCAGTGGGGCAGGGTCAAGTGCATGGCGCGCCATTCCGAGGCGGTGGAGCCGGGCACCGTGTGGACCTGGAACGCGATCGGCAAGGCGGCCGGGGCCTGGAACCTGACGCCCGACGCCAACGAGTCGCAGAAGGGCTTCCTGCTCAACCACCTGATCTCGGAGGAACTGCCGTCTGGCACTGAGCGCATTTCCAATTCCGATCCGATCACCGGGCAGGCCGCCTGGTACGACGTCCGGGTCAGGATTTATAAAGTCGGCGCTGGCGAGACGGCGGTGACTTCGCCGCAGTTCGAAACCATGAGGCCCTATCCGGGCATGAAGACACGCGCCAGCATCCTGGCCTACCTCGGGATCAAGCCGAAATGACGCAACTGGCCCTGGTCATCGACCTCAACGTCTGCGTCGGCTGCCAGGCCTGCGTGACTTCGTGCAAGGAATGGAATACCGCCGGAGCCGCCGGGCCGATGGGGGACCAAAATCCCTATGGCGCCGACCCGACCGGAACCTTCTTCAATCGCGTGCAGACCTTCGAGGTCGGCGAGTTCCCCAATACCGAGACCGTGCATTTCCCGAAGTCCTGCCTGCATTGCGAGGAGCCGCCCTGCGTTCCGGTGTGCCCGACCGGAGCCTCCTACAAGCGCAAGGAAGACGGCATCGTCCTCGTCGATTACGACAAGTGCATCGGCTGCAAGTACTGCTCCTGGGCCTGCCCCTACGGTGCGCGCGAACTCGACGAGCAGCAACAGGTCATGAAGAAGTGCACGCTCTGCGTCGACCGCATCTACGACATGACGATGGTGGAAGCCGATCGCAAGCCGGCCTGCGTCAAGGCCTGTCCGACCTCGGCGCGCCTGTACGGTGACATCCACGACCCGGAGTCGGCGGTTTCCATTGCGATCCGGGAAAGCGGCGGCTACGCCCTGATGCCCGAGTGGGGCACCCATCCGGCCAACCACTACCTGCCGCGGCGCAAGACGCACATCAAGATCCACGAAGATGAGCTCGAACGCGCCGACAATCCGCTCAAGGTCGATCGCCAACTGCCCAAGCCGGCCATGAGCGAGCCGACGCTCGACGACGTCACCACCTGGTAGGACCATCAATGCATCCGGCGTTTTCCGTCATTTTCCTGACCACCCTCATCGGCGCCGCCCAGGGCTTGTTCCTGGCGCTGTTTACGGCGCAGTCCTATGCGGCGTTCAAGCTGCTGCCGCAGCCGGATGCACACGCCTTCTATGGCCAGGGCAGCTTGCTCGCGCTGCTGCTTCTGGCGGCGGGCCTCGGAGCGTCGTTCTTCCACCTCGGCCATCCCGAACGCGCATGGCGCGCCGCGAGCCAATGGCGCACGTCCTGGCTGTCGCGCGAGGTCATCGTATTGCCGGCATTCATGGGCGTGGTCTTCCTCTATGGCCTGGCACATTGGCTCAACTGGCATCCGGTGCTGCTGACCCTGCCGGGCGGGCTGCCCGTCGACCCGACGGCCATCCTCGGCGTTGCGGGTACGCTGCTGGCGTTCGCCCTGTTTGTCTCTACCGCGATGATTTACGCCTGCCTGAAGTTCCTTGCCGAGTGGCATTCGCCGCTGACGGTGGCGAACTACATCCTCCTCGGTGGGGCTTCCGGGTTCTCGCTGGCGGCTGCCTTCGCGACGCAAACCGCCCCGGAACTGGTCGGCTTTCTCGCCGGCTGGGCGGTGATCATCACCCTGCTCGGGCTGGTTTCGCGTCTCGCGTCACTGTTCCGCAATGCGCGGCTCAAGCCCAAATCAACCCTGCGCACGGCCATCGGCGTCAAGCACCCGAAGATCGTGCAGAAGACCCAGGGCTTCATGGGCGGCAGCTTCAACACGCGCGAGTTCTTCCACGGACAGACAGTGGCCGTCCTGCGCGCCGTGAAGTGGGGATTTCTGCTGGGGGTATTTCTGCTTCCGTTACCCCTGCTGCTTCGGGGCATGGAAGGGGGGGCGATGCTTCTAGCCGCGGCATTTGCCATCCAGTACCTCGGGCTGCTGGCCGAACGCTGGTTCTTCTTTGCACAAGCCAACCATCCGCAGAATTTATATTATCAATCAATCGCTTGATTTCCTGTTGTGGGAAATGGGCTTTGGATATATCATCAAACACTTAACTAGATGAATGGTCGTTTGCTGACCATAAAAGAGAGAGGAAGAAGACATGAATTTCGACAAAGAACTCGATGCCCGTGGCCTCAACTGCCCCTTGCCCATTCTGCGCGCCAAGAAGTCCCTGGCTGAGCTGCAGCCGGGCCAGGTACTGCGCATCGTTGCCACCGACCCCGGTTCGGTGAAGGATTTCGCCGCGTTCGCCAAGCAGACCGGCAATGAACTGCTAGCCAGCGCCGAGAAGGACAAGGAATTCGAGTTCTTCCTCAAGCGCAAGCCCTAAGGTCCAACAAGCGCTGGCGCGCCCGAGGTCTCGCCAGCGCGAGAGGGGCCGAATTCCGCTCCCCCGGACTTCGGCTTCCTGCCGCCACGCCAAGTGCGTATGCGGCTGTAATCGAATAACCCATCCGAATCCATGCATAAGATTATTTTTCTGGATGCTGCAGTGCGATTCATAAGATTATTCGAACGTAGTCATATGTGACTGGAGAGTGCAAATGGGCGCCATTCCTGAAATTGCCAATCTCGACGAGCTGGTGAATCGTCGTCTCGACGAGTTGCTACCGCAGAAAATCGAAGAAGCCTTGCGTCGGCGCGAAGAATCGCGGACGCCGTCGATGGCCATCATCGCCACGCGCGGCACCCTGGACTGGGCCTATCCCCCTTTCATCCTGGGCTCGACGGCGGCCGCCCTGGGCTGGGACGTCTCGATCTTTTTTACGTTTTACGGACTCAACCTGCTGAAGAAGGACGTCTCCGACCTCAAGGTCAGCCCTCTTGGCAACCCCGGCATGCCGATGAAAATGCCTTTCGGTCCGGAGTGGTTCAAGGGCATCAACTGGAATATTCCCAACATCGTGCAGGCCGGCGTGCCGGGTTTCGAAAACCTCGCCACGGTGCTGATGCAGCAGACCATCAAGAACAACGGCGTGGCGACGATCGAGGAGTTGCGCGGCCTGTCGCAGGAGGCGGACGTCAAGTTCATCGCCTGCCAGATGACGGTCGACCTGTTCGGCTTCAGCCACGACGACTTCATTTCCGGCGTCGATTACGCCGGCGCCGCGACCTTCCTGCCGGTGGCGCAGAAGGCCGACGTGTCGCTGTTCATGTAGTCCATACATAACGAAGCAAAACCCAGAGGGAGAAGAGACGATG
>JALHNN010000192.1 GCA_022843505.1 Sulfuritalea sp. | reverse complement strand
AATAATTCAGCCGGAGCTAACCTAGCCACCAGCATTCCAGTAGTCCTCGTGTCGCATGGCCCGAATGGATGGGGAGCCATAAGCGCTAGCGGAAACCCGATCGGTAATCCCCCTGCGGCGAATGTCAATGAAACGGAGAACACCGGGGTAGCTGCTAACACCATCTACATAAGCAATCCTCCTGTTGCGGCAGGAGCGGCGGGCGGTGAATTTGATGACGTGACAACTTGGATAACAACAACAATTCTCTGCAAAAGAATGGAGCTCGCTGGCCATTTTTCGATAGGAACCTGTCCACCATGAAGCAGAGACTATTACGTGCAGGCGGTTTCACGTTGATAGAAATGGCGATTGTTTTGCTAATCATGGCATTGGCAATTGGCGGTGGGCTTGCCGTTATTAGTGGCCAGGCGGAGTATCAGAAGTTTAAGGAAACCCAAAAAGTCCTTGATGAGGCGAAAGAAGCCTTGATAGGCTACGCAGCAAGCCGTGGAGGCGCTGGAAACCCTTACCTTCCCTGTCCGGACAGAACTACGGGGGCGGGGGCAAATGATGGCGCAGAGGATAGGGTAGGAGGTGCCGGATCGAACTGCACGTTCCTTGAGGGCAACCTTCCGTGGGTTACTCTGGGCCTCACAGGCTTGGATGGCTGGAACAACCGCATTAGATACCGGGTATCGCAGCAAGCGTTTGCCACCGGATTCAATACGGGGACCGTGGGGGCGCTTACAGTCAATAATTCAGCCGGAGCTAACCTAGCCACCAGCATTCCAGTAGTCCTCGTGTCGCATGGCCCGAATGGATGGGGAGCCATAAGCGCTAGCGGAACCGCGATCGGTAATCCCCCTGCGGCGAATGTGAATGAAACAGAGAACACAGGGGTAGCCACCAATGCCATTTACGTCAGCAATCCTCCCGTAGAGGCCGGATTGGCCGGTGGAGAGTTCGACGATATCGTTACATGGATGCCTTTCGGTTTGCTGGTCAATCGTATGCTGCAAGCCGGGGTGTGTGTAAAGACTGTTTGTCCATGACTGTTGTAAGTCAGCAGGAAGCTGACATATCCGCCTGCCTTGAGCTGCTGATCGTCGAGGACGATCCGGCCCTGCGCAGCTATCTGGCATCGGCGCTTGCCGACCGGGGCTACCAGGTGTCGATGGCCGGCGACCGAGCCGAGGCAGTTTCGATGATATCGGACGTATCGGCGCCCGCTTTGATCCTGCTTGATCTCGGCCTGCCGCCGGCGCCGAGCGCCATGAGTGAAGGCCTTGCCGTGCTGGACGAGTGCCTGGCGCGCGCTCCGGCGACCAAGGTGATCGTGTTGACCGGCCAGGACGAGAGCGCCGCCGCCCACGAGGCTGTTCGCCGTGGCGCCTTCGACTTTCTGGTGAAGCCCGCCCGGATCCCCGACATTCTTGCGGCCTTGAAGCGCGCCTCGCTTTTCCTGCGCGAGGAAGCACGCATGGCCGCGGCCGGCGAGGCGCGCGTGCAGGTGACAGCACGCCTGCAGGAGGGGCCAAAGGAAGTCGCGGCCGCGGCCGAGGAGCAACTCTTGCGGCGCGCGCTGGCAGAGTCCGGCTACAACGTTGCCGAGGCGGCGCGCCGCCTGGGGCTGGCGCGGGAGCATGTCTATTACTACCTGAACAAGTATGGAATTCGCCGGCCGGGCTGAACTGTCGGTCTTCTTCATCGTCGCCGGTGGGGTACTGCTCGCCGCGAGCTACCGCATCGCGCGCCTGGCGCGGCACTATCGCAGGCGGATGGAGAACCTGCTGCAACTCGCGAGCAGGCCGCTCGACCCGCTGGAAATCCCGGCCGCAGCCTGGGCTGATCTGGAAGCCGGGGGCTGGCTTCGCCTGGATTGGGATGGCGTGTGGTTCGGCCAACCGGTTTCGGGCAGCCTGCAGGCCGTGGCGCCGGCGAAACGGCGTCCAACCGGGCCGCTCTGCTTCGAGTTGGCCAGCGGTGACGAAGTGCGTCTGGTCGTCAGGCTTACCCACCGTGAAGCCTGGGGCGAGAACCGGCTGTTCGCCGAGCATCTGGCACGCGTGTTCGTACTCCTGCTCGAAACCCGCCTGCATGCACGGACCGAGGCCTTGTCGGCGGCTCTTGCCGAACGCGCCCGGCTGTCGCTCTATCTTCAACATGACATGCGCAATCAGGCGCAATGGGTGCTCTGGGTTGCGGACGATTTTGCCGCCTGCGAGGATGATGCGGTACTGCTTGGGGCGGCCCGGCGTTTGAAAGAGAACGCGCCACTTGCGCGCGACCGTGCCGAACGGCTGATTACCGCCCTCGGCCGCAATCCGGTGACGGAGTCGCCGACCCGTGTCGAGCTTGGCGAGGCCGCAGCGCAAGCGGCGCGGCTTGCCGGCGTCGAGCCCGTGATCGAGGGTCATTCCGTGGGATGGGTCGAGAAGGGCCTGCTGGCGCGCGCCTTGGACAATCTGTTCAGCAACCTTGGCGCGGCCTGGCGGGACAAGCCGGGGGTTGCCGTGATCATGAAACTTTCGACCTCAGATGCCACCGGCAAGCCGATGGCGAAGATGGAATTCTTCAGCCCATGGCCCGCCGGTATGCCCCAGCTGGCAGCAGAACGGGTGTTCGAGCCCTTCGCCAGCGGCCGTCCGAGCGGGCTGGGCCTGGGTCTCTACCAGGCGCGCAAAAGCCTGCGCCAAGCGGGCGGCGACCTCCATGCGACGCCCTCGCCGGAGGGCCTGGAGTTTCGACTCGCACTGCCCGTGCCACTACCGTAAAAATTCTTCACTTCACCAATCCTGTCAGCATCGGTAAAGTCCGAACCATAGCAATCCTCCAACAACCAATAAAGGAGTCATCATGAACATCACCATCAAGGCGCGCCAGGGCGGCTTTACCCTGGTAGAGATCGCAATCGTCCTCGTCATCATCGGCCTGCTGCTGGTCGGTGTGCTGCAGGGGCAGGAAATGATCGAGAACGGCAAAGTGAAAAAGCTTGTCGCGGACATGAAAGGTGTTTCAGCAGCCTACTACGCCTATCAGGATCGCTATCAGGCGATTCCAGGCGACGACGCGACCGCTTCAACCCGATTTACCGGGGCTGACAATGGTGGTGGAAACGGAACCATAACCGGCTTGTTCGACGCAACGGCTGCACCCGCCGCCGCCGCCGAAAGCAACAATTTCTGGCAGCACACACGTATGGCCGGGCTACTGAGCGGAGTCGCGACTGCGGCAGCCGCACTGCCCCAAGCGAACAATTTTGGCGGTGTGATTGGCGTGCAATCGCACGTAACTGCAGCGGGCGGGACGACCTACGGCATGACCGGGAACGTGGTCTGTGCCAGCCAGGTGCCTTGGCGCACCGCCGCGTCAATTGACGCGCAACTGGATGATGGAGTTAGCGGAACCGGGAAGGTTAGGTCGGGCGCGACAAACGCCACACCTGCCACCGCAGCTGCGGCAGCTGCAGTCTATGGTCCAGCGGTTCCGGCTACTGCGGCACTTGAAGCGGGACTTCACACAATCTGCATGAAGCTCTGAGAAAGCCATAAAGGCCGTTGTCTTGAACGCCGGGTGTCCGGCGTTCCCCAATCTAATGCCCCGCCACCGTTGCCTACGGATCGGCGGGGCAGGCATTTTTTTCGATCGTTGCGTTGTCTGATTCGGTAGAAGAGGCAGGTCGCCTCCAACTTTCGCGGCAGTCGAAGCGGACGATTAATTCCGCAACGATCTCGGCCGTGGTTTGCGTCCTCACCATCGGCCAGGCGCATGCCGGATTTCTGCTTCTGTTGCTGGTGCTGCCTCTGGGCGCATGGCTGGGGTGGAGTGCTTATGTCATCGTCCGCCGGCCCTACGCAAGGCTGGCGCAGATCTTCGCCTTGTTCATCTGGGCGTTTGCTGTGGTACTAATAGTTGCCGCCCACTACCTGCGCCACGAACAGACCCGGCGCGATGCCGACAGGATTGCGCTGGCGATCGACCGCCATTTCCTGCGCCAGGGCTACTGCGCTGCCAACCTGGCCGAACTGGGGTTTAAGCCCGACGATGTCGAGGACAAGCTCGGGTCTAACTTCAAATACGCCTGCGTCGATCGCAAGCCGCGATTCTCTTACGTGGCGACCTTCACGGTGTTCGATACCTGGGACTACGATTTCGTTCGCGACCGCTGGAAGTACAGCAGCTGGGCTCAGAAGAAGGCCTACCTCAACACCAATCCGCCGGCCATCGCCGACCGGGGCGCTAAGCCTTCAACGCCCTTGCCAGCACCAGGTTCTCGACCCGCAGTGCCCCGCACGCCTTGAGCGTACCGGCCAGTTCGTTCAGCGTGGCGCCGGTGGTCATGACATCGTCGATCACCAGTATCGACTTTCCCGTCAGGTCGATCGCGCAGGCGAAGGCGTGGCGGATGTTTTTTGCCCGTTCCTTCCACGGCAGGCCGGCCTGGGGTGCGGTGTCGATGTGGCGATGCACGTGGCGCGTTTCGAGCGGAAGGCCCAGTTGGCGGGCGAGCCGCCGCGAGATTTCCAGGGCCTGGTTGAAACCCCGTTCGGCGAGCCGTTGCGGCGCCAGTGGCACCGGCAGGATCAGGTGCGGTGGCGCGCTTGGGCGGCGTTCGGCGAGGACTCTGCCGAGAAAGTCGGCGCTGGCGATACGGTGAGCGTACTTCAGCGACTGCACCAGGCGGTCGACGGGGAACTCGTAGCGGAATACGGCTTGCGTCGCGTCGAACGGCGGCGGCTTCTTCAGGCAGGCGCCGCAGACCATCGCCGCCGGGGTCGGCAGGGCGCAGACGGGGCAGCATTCGGTCGTCAGGCGCGGCAGACTGTCGTGGCAGTCCGGGCAGAGGAATTCCCCGGCTGCGGGCGCGGCACAGAGAAAACACTGGCGCGGCAGCAGTGCCGCCAGCAGCCTTGCTGCACGGCCCACAGGCCGGCCATCCAGCCCCGTCGAATTTGACAAGCCTGCCTCCTTCCACCAAGATTCGCGCCTTTCCCGCATTCTAGCGAGCCCGTGCGATGACCCTCTCAGCCGCAGTGCAAAGCCCTCCCTCCGTGCCCGTACCGCAACTGCGGTGGACCACCGACGCCATCGTCGGCCTGTTCGAGCTGCCCTTCAACGACCTGCTGTTTCGCGCCCAGGAAGTGCACCGCCAGAACCATGCCGCGAATGCCGTCCAGCTGTCGACCCTGTTGTCGATCAAAACCGGCGGTTGTTCGGAGGATTGCGGTTATTGCTCGCAGTCGGCGCATCACGGCGAGGCGGAGCGCGAGGCGCTGCTCGACGTCGAAGAAGTCGTCACGGCGGCCAAGGCCGCCAAGGACAAGGGCGCCACGCGCTTCTGCATGGGCGCGGCCTGGCGCGGGCCGAAGGACAAGGACCTCGATCGTGTCGCTACCATGATCGGTGCGGTCAAGGCGCTGGGCATGGAGACCTGCGTCACGCTGGGCATGCTCAAGCCCGGTCAGGCCGAGCGCCTCAAGGCTGCGGGCCTCGACTATTACAACCACAACCTGGATACCGCGCCGGAGTTCTACGGGCAGGTGATCAGCACGCACAGCCAGCAGGATCGCTTCGATACCCTGGGCCAGGTGCGCGCGGCCGGCATCAATGTCTGCTGCGGCGGCATCGTCGGCATGGGCGAAACCCGCCGCGCGCGCGCTTCGCTCCTGGCGGAGCTGGCCAATCTGGCGCCGCCGCCCGAGTCGGTGCCGATCAACCAGCTGGTGCCGATGCCCGGCACGCCGCTGGAAAACGCGCCGCCGCTCGATCCCTTCGAGTTCGTGCGCACCATCGCCGTGGCGCGCATCACCATGCCGGCCTCGCTGGTGCGCCTGTCCGCCGGCCGCCAGGAGATGAGCGACGAACTG